>NZ_JRMK01000007.1:0-58448 GCF_000972925.1 Mycobacterium sp. UM_Kg1
GCAACCTGTTCCAATGCCGCACCATACCGATCTGACTCAGCGTGAACGAGACGAAGACCCCGACGATGTAGAGCTGGATGAGCGCGGTCACCTCCGCCCCGAACGCCACGATGAAGACGATGGCCACCACCGCCAGGAACACGATGCCGTTGGAGAACGCCAGCCGGTCGCCTCGGGTGTGCAACTGCCGGGGCAGGTAGGAGTCCTGGGCCAGGATCGATCCCAGCACCGGGAAGCCGTTGAAGGCGGTGTTGGCGGCCAGCGCCAGGATCAGCGCGGTCACCCCGGCGATGATCCACAGCCCGGGTGGAAAGCCCCGGAACACCGTCTCGGCCAGTTGGGCCAGCAGCGTCTTCTGTTCGTAGTCCGCCGGCGCACCGATCAGCTGCTCATGCGGACGGGCGGCGATCTTCACCCCGGTCTCCCGGGCCAGCACGATGATGCCCATCATCAACGTGACCGCAATCACACCCAGCATCAGCAGGGTGGTGGCGGCGTTCCGCGACTTCGGCTTGCGAAACGCCGGCACACCGTTGCTGATCGCCTCCACACCGGTCAGCGCGGCACAGCCCGAAGAGAATGATTTCGCCACCAGGAACACCAAGGCGACGCCCACCACCTCGCCCTGGGTGGAGTGGATCTTGAACTCGGCCGAATCGGCCTGCAGCGGATCGCCGAGCACGAAGATCTGGAACAGGCCCCAGCCCAGCATGGCGAAGACCCCGATCATGAACGCATACGTCGGGAAGGCGAACGCGGTACCGGACTCGCGGATGCCCCGCAGATTCGCCGCGGCCACCACGATCACCGTCCCCACCGCGAACGCCACTTTGTGCTCGGCGATGAACGGTATCGCCGAGCCGATGTTGGCGACTCCTGAGGAGATCGAGACGGCAACCGTCAGAACGTAATCCACCATCAGCGCACTGGCCACGGTCAAGCCCGCGGTGGGACCGAGGTTGACGGTGACGACTTCGTAGTCGCCGCCGCCCGACGGGTAGGCGTGCACATTCTGCCGGTAGGAGGCCACCACGGTGACAAACACGAAGGCGACCGCCAGACCCACCCACGGTGTCATCCGATAGGCCGCCAGGCCCGCCACCGACAACACCAGAAAGATCTCTTCGGGTCCATAGGCCACCGAGGACAGCGCGTCGGAGGCGAACACCGGGAGGGCGATGCGCTTCGGAAGCAGCGTGTGGCTGAGCCGATCACTGCGGAAGGGCCGGCCCAGGACCAGGCGCCGAGCAGCGGTGGAAATCTTCGACACGAGAGCCAAGGGTAAGCCAGCCGGGCATTGCCGGTAGCGTTCACCGAATACGGGCACCACTGCTGCTGCCAACCAGGCGAAACCGGCCGAAAGGACGTTGCACGTGCGGGTAGTTGTGATGGGTTGTGGCCGAGTTGGCGCCTCGGTGGCCGATGGGCTGTCCCGGATCGGCCACGAGGTCGCCATCATCGACCGAGACAGCACCGCGTTCAACCGGCTCAGTCCGGAGTTCAACGGCGAGCGCGTGCTCGGTATGGGCTTCGACCGCGATGTGCTGCTGCGAGCGGGCATCGAAGATGCGGCTGCGTTCGCCGCGGTGTCCTCCGGTGACAACTCCAACATCATCGCGGCGCGGCTGGCCCGGGAGACCTTCGGCGTATCGCGGGTGGTGGCCCGCATCTACGACGCCAAGCGGGCGGCGGTCTACGAGCGCCTGGGCATACCCACCATCGCCACGGTGCCGTGGACCACCGACCGGATGCTCGATGCGCTGACTCGGGAAAGCGAAACCACCAAGTGGCGTGACCCCACCGGCACCGTCGCGGTCGCCGAGGTGGTTCTGCATGAGGACTGGATCGGCCGTCCCGTCACCGATCTGGAGGCGGCCATCAATGCCCGGGTGGCGTTTCTGATCCGTTTCGGTACCGGTGTCCTGCCCGAGCCCAGAACAGTGATTCAGGCCAGCGACCAGGTCTACATCGTCGCGGTGTCGGGTCGGGTGGCCGAGGCGATCGCGATCGCGGCATTGCCGCCGAGCGAGGATCTGGACAAATGAAACCCCCCACCGGCCTCCGGCCGAAGGAGCGGCGCAGATGAAGGTAGCGATAGCCGGGGCGGGCGCGGTCGGCCGGTCGATCGCTCGCGAACTGCTCGACAGCGATCACCAGGTGACCTTGATCGAGCGCAACCCTGAGCACGTCGACCCCGAGGACATCGCCGACGCGCAATGGCATCTGGGCGATGCCTGCGAGCTGAGCCTGCTGGAGGCGGTGCACCTGGAGTCCTTCGACGTGGTGATCGCCGCGACGGGCGACGACAAGGCCAACGTGGTGCTGTCCCTGTTGGCCAAGACCGAGTTTGCGGTGCCCCGGGTGGTGGCGCGCGTCAATGATCCCCGCAATGAGTGGCTGTTCACCGACGCGTGGGGGGTGGACGTCGCAGTGTCCACGCCCCGCATGCTGGCGTCGCTGGTCGAGGAGGCCGTCGCGGTCGGCGACCTGGTTCGGCTCATGGAGTTCCGCAAAGGTCAGGCCAACCTGCTGGAGATCACCCTGCCCGATGACACGCCATGGGGCGGCAAGCCCGTGCGCAAGCTGACGCTGCCCCGCGACGCCGCGCTGGTGACGATCCTGCGCGGGGCCCGGGTGATCGTGCCGCAGGACGACGAACCCCTCGAGGGTGGTGACGAACTGCTGTTCGTGGCTTCCAGCGGCATCGAGGACGAACTGCGGGCCCTGCTGCTACCCCACTGACCGGGGAGCATGCTCGGCTGCCGGGGCGGCAGGGCGCGCGTCGAGTGCCCGCTGAGCGTATTTGACCGCCAGGTAGGTGACCACCGCCGCGACCGCCGTCAGGGGCCAGCCCATGGCGATGCGCGCCACCCCCAGCCAGCCCGTCTGATCGGCGTTGTAGAGCAGCCGCTGGACCACGAAACGGGACCCGAAGACCAGCACCCAGGTCAGAGTCGCCAGATCGTAGGCGTAGACGGCCGCACGCAGCTCGCGCCAGACCGTGGGCTGACCCGTTGCCCACGACCAGACGTAGCCGACCACCGGCCGGCGAATCACGATCGACGCGGCGAACACCGCTGCCCACACCAGCGACATCCAGATTCCCAGCAGGAAATAGGCCTTGGAGTCGCCCATGCGATAGGCGATCAGGGCGCAGACAGCAACCCCGAAGAAGCCGGAGACGGCCGGCTGGCTGGATTGCCGGCGCAGCAGGCGCCAGGCCAGTACCGCCGCGGCCACGCCCACCGCCGCCAGGACCGCTGCCCGCAGGCCGAAGACGTTGGAGGTCGGCACGAACACCAGGATCGGCAACGAGGAGTAGATCAGCCCGGACAGCCCGCCGACCTGCTCCAGAAGGCGCTGCGGCCCCTGGGCGCCCTCGGAGCGGTAGTCCTCGCTCATCGCTGTGCCGGTCTGACGGGAGGTGGGGTCACTGCTGGATTTCGTAGTGCGGGTTGTAGATGGCCTTGCCGCCGCTCTCCAGGTTGCCCAGCCGGCCGTGCACCCGCAGCGTGCGACCAGAGTCGATTCCGGGAATGCGGCGCTGCCCCAGCCAGACCAGCGTCACCGTGTCGGTGCCGTCGAAAAGTTCGGCCCGGACCCCGCCGACGCAACCCTTGGCGTTGGCTTCGACGCTGCGCAGTACCCCGACCATGGTGACCTCTTGGCCGCGCTGGCAGTCGATCGCGCGCTGCGCACCGGTGGTGAGCGCCTCGTCGGACAGCTCTTCGACGTCACGCAGCTCGGGATCTTCCGTCAATCGCCGAGTCAGCCGGCGCAGGTACTCTTTCGGAGCAGCCATTGCCCTCTCCCTCAATCGTGTGCGCACGCTACGGTAGACCTGTTGATTACCTAATGCCACACGACCGGCCTGCCGGGTGGCGGACAACACCCGACACGATCAAGAGGTGGCGTTGGTTCTGCGCGGCGTGACGGCCGTTCTGCTGCCGGGGACCGGATCCGACGACGACTATGTACGCCGGGCGTTCTGCCAACCGTTGCAGCAGGTGGGTGCCGCCTTGGTGACGCACCGGCCGCAGCCGGGTTGCCTCGTCGAGGGGTATCTGGAGGCGCTGGACGCCGCGGCCGCCCGGTCCGGCCCGATCCTGGCCGGCGGGGTGTCGATCGGTGCGGCCGTGGCCGCCGCGTGGGCACTGAGCCATCCCGACCGGGCGGTCGGGGTGCTCGCCGCGCTGCCGGCCTGGACCGGCGCACCCGATGACGCCCCGGCTGCCCAGGCCGCCCGCTACAGCGCCCAGCAGCTGCGCGATGAGGGGCTGGCCGCGGTGGTGGCCCAGATGCGGGCCTCCAGCCCGGGGTGGCTCGGGGACGAGTTGGCCCGTTCGTGGACCGCCCAGTGGCCACAACTGCCCGATGCGCTGGAAGAAGCCGCGGCCTACGTTGCACCGACATCAGCCGAGCTGGCGGCGCTGACCGTGCCGATGGGTCTGACCGCAGCCGTCGATGACGCGGTGCACCCGTTGCAGACGGCCTCCGACTGGGCGGCCATCGTCCCGCGAGCGGCGCTGCGCACCGTCACCCTGGATCAGATCGGCGCCGACCCGGCCGCCTTGGGCAGCGCCTGCGTCACCGCGCTGATCGCCGCCATGAGCTGACCAGCCGCACCACGGTCGCTAGCCGCCGGGCCTGATTCGGTGGCCCAGCTTCGCCTCTCCTGCGTCGAGCCTCGCTAGCCGCCGGTGATAGTGCGCAACTGCTGCATCGCCGATCCCTCCACACTGCGACGGGCGGCGGGGGGCGCCGGCGGGGGCGGTGTGCCACCGCCTCCCCCGAACTGCTGCATCGCCGCGGCCTGCTGGGCCGCCGCCTGCTGGGCTGCGGCCTGCTGGGCGGCGGCCTGCTGGGCCGCCGCCTGCTGGGCTGCCGCCGCGCGCAACTGCTCGGCCATGGGTTCGGGCAGGCGCACCGGCAACGGGGTGCGCACCGGCAGCGGCGTGTCGCCGCGCCGGACCACGGTGTCGGCCAATGCCTGGCGTGCCAGCTGGGCCAGTGGCTCGATGGTCTCGGGCCGGCCGTTGATCACGCAGCGCACCATCCAGCGGTAACCGTCGACACCGATGAACCGAACGGCGCCGGTCGCCGTTCCGACCACCTCCCTGCCCCAAGGACCGTCGACGATGCTGACGTTCGCCGAGTCCCTGCGCAGCGCTTCTGCCAGCTCGGCAGCCACCTCCCGCCACAGACCCGGTGACTTGGGTGCGGCATAGGCGGCGATGTTGAACCGGCCGTACTGGGTCACCAGCCACACCGCACTGGGGACACCGGCATCGCTCAGTTCGACCTGGACCTGAGCCCCCGCGGGCATCGGCACCAGCACCGAGCCCAGGTCGAGCCGAGCCGTGGTAGCCGCCGCCGGGTCGTCGAAGTCCTCGATGTCGAAGGGACCCTCCAGCTCCTCCGCCTCGGCTTCGAAGTCGTCGTCCACTTCTGCGGAGGGCTCCGGCCCGGCGCTCGTCGGCTTGGCCGCCTCGCCTTTGCCTTTACCTCTACCGAATGCCATCACAGCCGCCCATCTTCATCGGTTCGTGTTCCCCGTGTCACAGACTCGCATGTCCCCCCGAGGAGCCGTGTCCATCGGCGCCGCGGCTCGTCTGGGCCAGTCCGGCATCGTCGAACGACGCCACCTCGACCAGTTCCGGCAGTTCCACCCGCTGCACCAGCAGTTGGGCGATCCGGTCGCCGCGGTGGATCTCGATCGGCGTCGCCGGATCGAGGTTGATCAACGCCACCTTGACCTCACCACGATAGCCCGCATCGATGGTGCCCGGGCTGTTGACGATTGAAAGACCCCCCCGCGCAGCCAAACCCGACCGGGGATGAACCAGACCCACCATGCCGAACGGAATGGCCACCGCGATCCCGGTGGGCACCAGTGCGCGCTCGCCGGGGCCCAGTTCGACGTCGATCGCGCTGTAGAGGTCCACGCCGGCATCGCCGGGGTGCGCACGGCTGGGCAGGGGCAGATCCGGATCCAAGCGAACAACCGCGAGACTGGGTGACACGAGGCGCAAGACTACTCTTAGCCGGATGTCGGGATCGCGTCTGAACCACCGGACATCGCAAACCGTGCGCTACAGCGAGCAGCTGTGGGTGCCGTGGTGGTGGTGGCCACTGGGGTTTGCGGGCACTGGACTGTTGGCCTACGAAGTCCGGTTGGGGCTGCGCAGCCTGCCCGACTGGTTGCCGTTCGCGGTGTTCTTCGCGATCACCGCCGGCGCCCTGCTGTGGTGGGGGCGCATCACGGTGCGGGTGGTCGACAGCGGCGGGGAAAGGCAGCTGTGGGTCGGTGACGCGCACCTGCCCACGTCGGTGATCGCACGCTGCGCCGAGGTGCCCCGGTCGGCGAAATCCGCGGCGCTGGGCCGCCAGCTCGATCCCGCCGCCTACGTCGTCCACCGCGGCTGGGTGGGCCCCATGGCGCTGGTGGTTCTCGACGATCCCGACGACCCGACCCCCTACTGGCTGGTCAGCTGTCGCCATCCGCAGCGACTGCTGGCAGCACTGCAGACCTGAGTGGGACCCGGCGGTGCGGCCGGCTCAGGCCGCGCAGTCGGTGCAGATCATCACGCCGTTCTTCTCACTGGCGAGTCGACTGCGGTGCTGAACCAAAAAGCAGCTCGAGCAAGTGAATTCGTCGGCCTGCTTCGGAATGACCCGCACCGACAGCTCTTCGCCGGAAAGGTCGGCGCCGGGCAGCTCGAACGACTCGGCCGATTCGGACTCGTCCACATCGACCACAGCGGACTGCGCCTCGTTGCGACGGGCTTTGAGCTCCTCCAACGAATCCTCGGAAACGTCATCGGTCTCAGTGCGCCGCGGCGCGTCGTAATCGGTAGCCATGGTCTCTCCCCTCCAGTCCCCTCGTAAGCCTGCGCGAGCTTTGTACCAGCGTCGAACGCATCCACCAAATGATTCGTGCCCGGATCGCCCCCCAAACAAGTGTGAGTTATATCACACTCCCCTCCTGACCACGGTCATCGCACGCCCGCGCGCCCTCTAGAGTGCGTACGTGGTCGCGCAAATCACCTCCGGTACCGAGTTCGACAAGCACGGTCGGCCGTTCCGGCGACGTAACTACCGACCGGCCGCCTACGCGGCGGCCGCCCTGGCACTGCTGACCGCCGTGGTGTGGGCAGTGGCACTGACCCGGCCGGTCGATATTCACGAGGTCGCGGTGTGCAACGCCCCGCCGGCACCCACCGAACCCGACCAGCCGCGGCTGGGCACCCAGGTGCCCCGCGCCGCGATGATCACCACCACCCCGGCCCGACTTGCCGACGTCAAAGCGCGCGTGCTCAACGCCAGCGGCCGGGCGGGTCAGGCCGCCGACATCGCCGACGCCCTGCGCGACGACGGCTTCCCGCAGCCAACGGCGGCCAACGATCCCATCTACAGCGAAGTCCGTCTGGACTGCCAGGGCCAGATTCGCTTCGGCCCGGCCGGCCAGGCAGCCGCCGCGGCACTGTGGCTGGTGGCGCCCTGCGCCGAACTGTTTCGCGACGACCGCGCCGACGACTCGGTGGACCTGGCCGTCGGCAGCGACTTCGTCAGCCTGTCCCACAGCGACGACATCGAAGCCGCCCTGGCCGGCCTGCGTCCGGACTCCACCGGCATGCCCGATCCTGCCCTGCTGACCAAGATCCATTCCGGCACCTGCTGACGATCGACCCGAAGAGGAGATCCATGACCGGACCCGCCCCCGCCTCCCCCTCGGCCGCCGGCACGCGGCAGCCGCGACACGGCTTCGGCGTCGACGTCGGCGGCAGCGGCATCAAGGGCGGCGTAGTCGACCTCGACACCGGCGCGCTGGTCGGTGAGCGAGTCAAACTGCCCACGCCCAGTCCCGCCACACCGGCCCTGGTGGCACAGACGGTGGCCGCGGTGGTCCGGGAGTTCGGTTGGACCGGCCCGCTGGGCGTCACCTATCCCGGGGTGGTCGTCGACGGCATAGTGCGGACCGCCGCCAACGTCGACAAGTCCTGGATCGGGCTCAACGTGCAGGAGACGATCGCCGCCGAACTGGACGGCCAGCGGGTGGTGGTCCTCAACGACGCCGACGCCGCCGGGCTCGCCGAGGAGCGCTACGGGGCGGGCAACAACAACCCCGGCGTGGTCGTGTTGCTCACCTTCGGCACCGGGATCGGCTCGGCGGTGCTGCACAACGGAAAGCTGCTGCCCAACACCGAACTCGGGCATATCGAGGTGGGCGGCAAGGAGGCCGAGCAGCGGGCCGCCGCGTCGGTCAAGGAGCGCAAGAACTGGTCCATGGCGAGATGGGCCGAACAGGTCACGATGGTGCTGACGGCGATCGAGGACGCGCTGTGCCCGGACCTGATCATCGTGGGCGGCGGCATCAGCCGCAAAGCCGATCGATGGGTGCCGCTGCTGGGCAATCGGACTCCGGTGGTGGCCGCGACGCTGCAGAACACCGCGGGCATCGTCGGGGCCGCGATGGCGTCTTCGGCCGACGAGACTCACTGAATTGCGCCCGCTCGGCGAGTCCCGCGCCGTCCTGTCGTTACAATGGTCCGCGGCGGCCGCCTAACCGATAGCGGCGACTATCCCAGTTGATCTCCAACTGAAATAGAGCCGACATTCGACATACCCGATACTTTCGGTTGCGCACGACGCTGCAACCCGAAAGTCAGTCCGACCGAAGGGGTGGACGTGGCAGTGAGCAAGGCACAGCCGGCGGCTGAGGAGCCCAAGAAGGCCAGCGCCACCAAGGCGCCCGCCAAGGCCGCCGCGAAGTCGCCTGCCAAGGCTGCCGCCAAGTCCGCCGCCGCGGCGCCCGCCAAGCGCACCGCGGCCAAGGCCACCAAGGCGGCAGCGCCGGCCAAGAAGGCCGCCAAGGCGACGGCGCGCGGCGCCGACGCCGCGGCCAAGCCCGCGACGCGCGCCACGCGGGGTCCGGCGAAGAAAGCGGCTAAGGCCACCAAGGCTGCGGCGAAGAACGCCGACGCCCTGGCGCCCGAGGAGCTCGATGCCGATGTGGAGCTCGACGGCGAACCCGGTGTGGACGACATCGACGTCGCCGACCTGAGCCTGGACGATCTCGATGACGACGACACGGCCGCCGACGGCGACGACACCGCGTCGAGCCCGGCGACCGAGGCGGCCGACGACGGCGACGAGGACGACGACGAGATCGCCGAGCCCAGCGAGAAGGACAAGGCGTCGGGCGACTTCGTTTGGGACGAGGAGGAGTCCGAAGCGCTGCGCCAGGCCCGAAAGGACGCCGAGCTCACCGCGTCGGCCGACTCGGTGCGCGCCTACCTCAAGCAGATCGGCAAGGTGGCGCTGCTCAACGCCGAAGAGGAAGTCGAGCTGGCCAAGCGCATCGAGGCCGGCCTGTTCGCCACCCAGAAGATGGCCGAGCACGCCGAGAAGGGCGACAAGCTGGCGGTTGCCTACCGGCGTGACATGGCATGGATCTGCCGCGACGGCGACCGCGCCAAGAACCACCTGCTCGAAGCCAACCTGCGCCTGGTGGTGTCGCTGGCCAAGCGCTACACCGGCCGCGGCATGGCGTTCCTGGACCTGATCCAGGAGGGCAACCTCGGTCTGATCCGCGCGGTGGAGAAGTTCGACTACACCAAGGGCTACAAGTTCTCCACCTACGCCACCTGGTGGATCCGCCAGGCCATCACCCGCGCCATGGCCGACCAGGCCCGCACCATCCGCATCCCGGTCCACATGGTCGAGGTCATCAACAAGCTCGGCCGGATCCAGCGTGAGCTGTTGCAGGACCTGGGCCGCGAACCCACCCCGGAGGAACTCGCCCGGGAGATGGACATCACCCCGGAGAAGGTGCTGGAGATCCAGCAGTACGCCCGGGAGCCCATCTCGCTGGACCAGACCATCGGCGACGAGGGCGACTCGCAGCTCGGCGACTTCATCGAAGACAGCGAGGCCGTGGTCGCCGTCGACGCGGTCTCCTTCACGCTGCTTCAGGACCAGCTGCAGTCCGTGCTCGAAACGCTCTCCGAGCGCGAGGCGGGCGTGGTGCGGCTGCGCTTCGGCCTCACCGACGGCCAGCCGCGCACCCTGGACGAGATCGGCCAGGTCTACGGTGTGACCCGCGAACGCATCCGCCAGATCGAGTCCAAGACCATGTCGAAACTGCGCCACCCCAGCCGGTCTCAGGTCCTGCGCGACTACCTGGACTGACGCTCACATGGCCGCCACACCGCCCTCGGCTGTACTACGTGCCGTCAACGCGTTCCGTGGTGGTCTCCAGCGCCTGCGCCAGGCGACCGTCCCGGCGTCCGTCGCCGCCCTGGAATTGGGGCTGGGCGGCTGGCTGTCGCAGGCCCTGTGCGTCGCCGTGCGGCTGGGCATCCCCGACGCGCTCAGCGCCGGTCCGCGGACCGCTGAGCAGGTCGCTGCCGAAGCCGGGACCAACCCTGCCGCCACCTACCGGCTGATGCGCGCGCTGGCCAGCCAGTCGGTGCTCAAACTGCGCCGTGACGGCCGGTTCGCGCTGACCCGCGTCGGCCGGGCCCTGGTGTCGAACAATCCGGCCGGGGTCGCCCCGATGATGGTGTTCGTCGGCCACCCGCGCCACCGGGAGCACTGGTCGCACCTCGAGCACTCGGTGCGCACCGGCCAGACCGCCGTCGACCAGCTTCGCGGAATGCCGATCTTCGAGTATCTGGACCACGACCCCGAACTGGCGCAGGTCTTCAACGATGCGATGACAGGCGCCTCTGCGATGGCCATCGAAAGCGCCGTGCCCGCATATGATTTCAGCTCCAGCAAGCTGATCGTCGACGTCGGTGGGGGTCACGGCGCGCTGCTGGCCGCGGTGCTGGCCCAGACCCCCGACGCGCGCGGTGTGCTGTTCGACCTGCCGCAGGTGATCGCCGGCGCCGGAGCGGCGATGCGCCCCGCCGGGGTGGCGTCGCGCTGCGATGTCCAGGGCGGGTCGTTCTTCGAGTCGGTCCCGGCCGGTGGTGACACATATCTGCTCAAGACCGTCATCCACGACTGGGACGACGATCGATCATGCGCGATTCTGCGCAACGTCCGCAGCGCCATCGCGCCCGGCGGAAAGCTGCTGCTGTTCGAGATGGTGCTCCCCGAGGGGGCTCCCGCCCACCTGGGCCTGGTGCTCGACCTCGAGATGCTGGTGAGCGCGGGCGGACAGGAGCGCACCCAGCGGGAGTACGGCGAGCTGCTGGCCGCCACCGGCTTCGAGCTGCGGCGCGTGGTGCCCACAACCAGCCCGCTGGCGATCATCGAGGCTCGGCCGGTCTAAGCCGCGCCCGCCAGGAGCGACCCCTTGATGGTCTCGCGGATCAGCTGATCGACTGCCGGTACTCAATACCCTTCTGCACCGCTTTCACGGCGTCGGCGAAGTCAACGACCGAATGGACCTGCATCTCGTAGTAAGGGCTGAATGCGCTGGCGCCCTCGACCAAAGCGAGCGGGTCGTCGGTCTCGACGATGACGAAGCCACCGCTGCCGTCGAGCGTGGTGAGCCATTGCTCTATTTTCGCGCTGGCGGGTGGCGTCCATTTCGTAAGCAGGTCCAGGACACGTGGCGCCGCTTCTTCACTGTCTTTCGCGGAACCCCCAGCGGGCCGGGCTTTCGAGACAACTACGTACTTCATCTTGTTCCTCCTCGCACTCCGGACTGAACTAGCGGTCGTGCGGATGCAGGAGCTGCCCGCACAGCTCAAGCGTCCTCCCCGGCGAATTCGCGAACAATGGTTCAGCCGACGTTCGCGAAATTTCGAGTAGTCGATTACTCGAAGGAGGCCGAGAGGTCGGCAGCGGCCAGCCGGCTCGTTGGCGCAGCAGCGCGGCCAGGCGGGCCGACCTGGGCCGCCCGGCGCCGGGCCGGCGTAGGATCGCCGAGCATGTCCCCGGATGATCCCGTGTCGTCCCAGACCTTCGCCGCGTTGCTCAAGCGCGCGACCACCCACGGTCATCCCGCGCCGCCCGAGGCCGGTTTGAATCCCGCTGTGCTCGACGCCATCAACGCCGTCGCCGCAGCCTGGCCACGGGTGCCCGCGGCGTTGATCAACAAGGCGCAGACCACGTTCGCCCGTAGCGAACTCACCCGGGCGTCGGCAGCCAAGCCGACCACCCCGATCAACCTCAACCAGCCGGGGCGAACACGCCATCCGGGCCCGGCCGGTACGGGCTGACACCGCACACCGCCGCAACGGGCAACGGCCCGTACAGATGCGGGAACACCATCGACTCCGGATCGCCCGGCACGCCGGGCTCCCAGCGCACCGGCGCGCCGAGTTCGTCCGGATTGACCTGCAGCAAAACCAGATCCGAGCAGCCGCGGTAGAGCCGATTCGCCGGCAGGTGCACCTGCTGCGGCGTCGACAGGTGCACGAATCCGACACTGCGCAACGACTCCGGGCGCAGTTCCCCGGCCTGCTGCGCCCGCTCCCAGTCGCCGGCGCTGCACATGTGCACCAGGACCCCGGCCGGCATCGGTTGCTGCTCCATATCACCGATCCTGCCGCACCGCGTTTCGGGGTGAGACACGACACAGCCGGAGCCGGGAACAACGCCGAACGCTCAAGCGTCTGACACACTTGAGAGCAACCGCGAGAACGGAGGAGCCCATGAACGCGACTCTGACCAGTCCCGAACTCCCCCGGGCTGATCGATGCGACCGGTGCGGCGCGGCCGCCCGGGTGCGAGCCACGCTGCCCTCCGGTGCCGAACTGCTCTTCTGCCAGCACCATGCCAACGAGCACGAGGCCAAGCTGATCGAGCTGGCCGCGGTGATTCAGGTCAGCGCGTCGGACGAGGCGTGACGCCAAGCGCAGTCAACACGCCGTCTGAGAAGATTGTGCAATAGCGGCGCTCGTCAGGAATGCTGGGCGGGTCATGACTGACCGGATTGCCAAACCCTCCCGTCATCACCTGCTCCGGATCGCCCGGCGCACCCTGGTGAAGAGCTGGGACGATTCGATCTTCGCCGAATCGGCGCAGGCGGGCTTCTGGTCGGTGTTGTCGCTGCCGCCGCTGTTGCTGGGAATGTTGGGCAGTCTGTCCTACGTGGCACCACTGTTCGGCCCGAACACGCTGGCCACCATTCAGGACCGGCTGATCAGCATGGCCAGCAGCTTCTTCTCCAAGAACGTGGTGGTGGAGATCATCGAGCCGACGGTGCGAGACATCGTGGCCAATGCGCGCGGTGAGGTGGTCTCGCTCGGCTTCGTGATATCGCTGTGGGCCGGATCGTCGGCGATTTCGGCGTTCGTGGACTCGGTGGTCGAGGCACACGACCAGACCCCGCTGCGTCATCCGGTGCGGCAGCGCTTCTTCGCGCTCGGGCTCTACGTCGCGATGCTGGTGATCGCGGTGGCCACCGCGCCACTGGCCGCGCTGGGACCGCACGCGATCGCCGAGCGGCTGCCGGCCCGATGGACCGACATTCTGCGATTCGGCTACTACCCCGCGCTGGTGCTCGGTCTGCTGCTAGCGGTGACGGTGCTCTACCGGGTGTCGCTGCCCAAGCCCCTGCCCTCGCACCGGCTGATTTTCGGCGCGCTGCTGGCCACGACCGTGTTCGTGGTGGCGACGATGGGTCTGCGCATCTACCTGCGCTACATCACCAGCACCGGCTACACCTACGGGGCGCTGGCGACGCCGATCGCCTTCCTGCTGTTCGCGTTCCTGTTGGGCTTCGCGATCATGCTGGGCGCCGAACTGAATGCGGCCGTCCAGGAAGAGTGGCCCGCCCACGCCACCCACCTGCACCAACTGCGTAGGTGGGTGGTGTCACGGGCCGGCCAGGCCGGCGACGAGACCGATCCGGTCAGGCTTGCTTGAGCGTCGCGTAGATCCGCTTGCAGTCCGGGCAGACCGGGGAACCGGGCTTGGCCGACTTGGTCACCGGGAACACCTCACCGCACAGCGCCACCACGTGGGTGCCCATGACCGCGCTCTCGGCGATCTTGTCCTTCTTCACGTAGTGGAAGTACTTCGGGGTGTCGCCGCCGGTCCCGTCATCGACACGTTCCTCGGAATCGGTGCGCTCGAGGGTGTCGGTCTGTATGCCCATGTTCCCATTGTGCCCAGAACCGCAGTGTTCCCAAAACCCCTCGTGCCGGGGAGCCGGACATGTGGGACAGTGGAGGGATGAAGCACGGCCCCGAGCTGGGTTTCGACGACGACGGCCGACCGGTCCTGATCACCGCGGCGGCCCCGTCCTACGAGCAGCAGCACCGCGAGCGGGTACGCAAGTACCTGACCCTGATGGCGTTTCGGGTGCCTGCGCTGATCTTCGCCGCGATCGCCTACGGAATCTGGCACAACGGGCTGGTCTCCCTGCTGATCCTGGTGGCGTCGATCCCGTTGCCGTGGATGGCGGTGCTGATCGCCAATGACCGGCCGCCCCGCAGCAAAGAGGAGCCCCGCCGGTATGAGGCGGCGCCTACGCGCACCCCGCTGTTCCCCACCGGAGCCCGGCCGGCCCTGGAGCGGCCACCGCGTCCGGATTCCGGCGACAGCGCCGGCGGCGAAGCGCCGCACGCGAACGGTTCTTAGCACATTCTCAAAGTCATTCCCGTATTTCCGCACGTCAAGTGGTGTGGAAATGCGATCGGCCGGGAACTCTGCGTGCGTGTCGGGCGTTGACACCTGTGACAGCTGAAGCCGATCAACGGGAGGCCGCAATGGCAAAGGCAGATGCCAGCATGAGTCGGATCGACGGCGATCTGGACGCGCAGAGCCCAGCCGCAGATCTGGTACGGGTGTACCTCAACGGCATCGGCAAAACCGCGTTGCTCAATGCCGCCGACGAGGTGGAGCTCGCCAAGCGGATCGAGGCCGGGCTCTACGCCCAGCACCTGCTCGACACCCGCAAGCGCTTCGGCGAGAAGCGCAAGCGCGAACTGGCAGCGGTGGTGCGAGACGGCGAGTCCGCACGTCGGCACCTGCTGGAAGCCAACCTGCGTCTGGTGGTCTCACTGGCCAAGCGCTACACCGGCCGGGGCATGCCGCTGCTGGACCTGATCCAGGAGGGCAACCTCGGTCTGATCCGCGCGATGGAGAAGTTCGACTACACCAAGGGCTTCAAGTTCTCCACCTACGCCACCTGGTGGATTCGCCAGGCCATCACCCGAGGCATGGCGGATCAGAGCCGCACCATCCGGCTTCCGGTCCACCTGGTCGAACAGGTCAACAAGCTGGCGCGGATCAAGCGTGAGATGCACCAGCAGCTGGGCCGCGAGGCCACTGACGAAGAGCTGGCCGCCGAGTCCGGCATTCCGGCGGAACGGATCAACGACCTGCTCGAGCACAGCCGCGACCCGGTCAGCCTCGACATGCCGGTCGGCTCTGACGAGGAGGCCCCGCTGGGCGACTTCATCGAGGACTCCGAGGCGATGTCGGCGGAGAACGCGGTGATCGCCGAGTTGCTGCACACCGATATCCGCAGTGTTCTGGCCACCCTCGACGAGCGGGAGCATCAGGTGATCCGGCTGCGGTTCGGCCTCGACGACGGTCAGCCCCGCACGCTGGACCAGATCGGCAAGCTGTTCGGTCTGTCGCGCGAGCGGGTCCGCCAGATCGAGCGCGAGGTGATGGCGAAGCTGCGCCACGGCGAGCGCGCCGACCGGCTGCGTTCCTACGCCAGCTGACACCGGCGGGCTCGGTCGGGCCCGGTGCATCGTCCCCGTTCCGGCGGGCCGCCGCAGATCGCGGAGGCCCGCCGGACCTGCATCTGCAGACGTGCATTGCCGCCGCAACGCCGAGCATCGCGACTCCCCGCGGCGTTGGCTGCCCAAGTAGACTCAGCTGCGACGGAAGGTGCCGAATGAATGACTTGGTTGATACCACCGAGATGTACCTCAGGACGATCTACGACCTTGAGGAAGAGGGTGTCACCCCGCTGCGGGCACGCATCGCCGAGCGCCTGGAACAAAGTGGCCCGACCGTCAGTCAGACGGTGTCCCGGATGGAACGCGACGGCCTGCTGAAGGTGGCCGGCGACCGTCATCTCGAACTCACCGAGAAGGGGCGCGCCCTGGCCGTCTCCGTGATGCGCAAGCACCGGCTGGCCGAACGCCTGCTCGTCGACGTCATCGGCCTGCCGCTGGAAGAGGTGCATGCCGAGGCCTGTCGCTGGGAGCATGTGATGAGCGAGGACGTCGAGCGGCGCCTTGTTCAGGTGCTCGACAACCCGACCACGTCGCCGTTCGGCAATCCCATCCCCGGTCTTCTGGATCTCGGTTTCGGCGCCGGGTCCGGCGGCGGCGATTCCGACCTCGTCCGGCTGACCGAACTGCCGGCCGGCGCCCCGGTGGCGGTGGTGGTTCGCCTGTTCACCGAGCACGTCCAGGGCGATATCGACCTGATCACCCGGCTCAAGGAAGCCGGTGTGGTGCCCAACGCCAGGGTGACCGTCCAGACTGACGGCGACGACGGTGTGACCATCGTGATCCCCGGCCACACCGATGTGAGCCTCCCCTACGAGATGGCGCACGCCGTGAAGGTCCAGAAAGTCTGACGCCCGGTCCTCAACCGGCCCGCCGGTCCGGGTCCTGCCGGTGCGGCAGGCGCCCCCCGATCTGCCGGCCCAGCCGGTAGCCGGTGTCGGCCAGCCCACGGATACGCTCCGGCCGCAGCCCGGATTGCAGGGCGGTGTCGAGTAGGCCCGCCATCCGATGCCCCGGCACACTGCGCAGGGCGGCTTCCAGCGACACCCCGGCCAGCGGCCCGTCCCCACGCGCGTAGGCGCTGAACGCCAGCAGGACCAGCGCCTCGGCCCGCCAGGGCTCGGGCAGAGCCCGGGCCAGGGTCGACCACAGCAGCTCGGCTTCGGCGGCGCGCTCCCCGATCGCCAAGGCGCACAGGGTGTCCCGGACCAGCACGTCGGAGAGCGAACATCCGAGCCGGGCCAACTCCGCCTCGCCCGGCTCCTGTCCGCCCGCCAGCGCAGCGATGGCAGCCAGCACCTGCGCGACGTCGCGGCGGGCCCGGACGAGAGCCGCATCGCGCCCGGCGGCCCGCTCTGCCGCACAGTCGGCGATCGCCGCGGCCACCGCGGCACGGCGCACCGCGTCATCGGGGGTGACCACCGCTTGAAGGTCCGCACGGCGGGAATACAGTCGCCTGCCCTCCAGCACTGCGGCGGCGGCCAGTGGCGACGCCTCCGGGTCGTCGACGGGACCGCCGGCACCGCAGCCGTCGGCGCAATGCCACCGGCCGCCCCGGGCCACCTGATCCACCACATGCGCTCCGAGCAGCGCGATGTCGCGGCGCGACAGCTCTTCGGTCAGCCGGGCGATCAGCTCCCGGTGCTGATCGCCGCAGGCCGGGCAGCCGGCTCCCTGCTCGTCGACGAGCACCGCGACGGCCTCCGCCGGCGCGGCGGCGGCAGCCACCTCCGCGAGCCGCCCCAGGGTGCCGATGAGCGTGTCGCTCAGATCGACCCGCAGCACCGAACCCAGTGCAGCACCGTCGAGCAAGACCAGAACCAGGGAGTTCTCCGGCACGAAGCCGAGGATGGCCGGCAACGCCGCGATCAGCGCTTCGGGCCGGTTCAGCGTGAAGTCCGGTTGCTTAGTTGTCATGGCTGCAACGGTGACGACAAGGTCCGTCACGCCGGGCGCGTCCATGCCATACCGCACCCCGCGTTGGGGATGAACCGGCGGGTGTGGACAGCTGTTCGGGCGACGCCGCGAAGCCGTGCGGCGTCGCGCTGCCGCGGGGCCGGCTGCCAGCGCGTTCTCCGGTGAGCGAACGCCGGACCCCCGCGGAATTCCGCCGCTGCACCGCGACGTTGATCACCTGCAGAGTGCACCGTGTTCCGGTGCGTCCCCCGGTGGGGGAAAATGGCGAGTGCGATCCGCACAACGAGGAGGCAAAGACGATGGCCGACTACCCGGACAACGGTCCCGGCCGGGACCGGCACTACCAGGCCGAGCAGAGCGGTATGTACGAGCTGGAAGTTCCGGCACCGCAGCTGATGTCGGCCAACGGCGAGGGACCGGTGCTGATTCACGCCTTGGAGGGCTTCTCCGACGCCGGCCACGCGATCCGATTGGCGGCCCGCCACCTCAAGGCGACGCTGGACAGCGAACTGGTGGCGTCGTTCGCGATCGATGACCTGCTCGACTACCGGTCGCGCCGGCCGCTGATGACGTTCAAGTCCGACCACTTCACCCATTACAGCGAGCCCGAGCTGAACCTGCACGCGTTGCGTGACAGCGCGGGCACCCCGTTCCTGTTGCTGGCGGGCATGGAGCCCGACCTGAAATGGGAGCGTTTCATCACAGCCGTGCGACTGCTTGCCGAACAGCTCGGAGTGCGACGGACCATCGGCTTGGGCACCATCCCCATGGCCGTGCCGCACACCCGTCCGGTGACCCTGACCGCGCACTCCAACAACCGGGAGCTCATCAGCGAGTTCACGCCGTGGATCACCGAGGTCCAGGTACCGGGCAGCGCATCCAACCTGCTGGAGTACAGGATGGCGCAGCACGGCCACGAGGTCGTGGGTTTCACCGTTCACGTGCCCCATTACGTCGCGCAGACCGACTACCCCGACGCGGCTGAGGCGCTGCTCAAGCAGGCGGCCCAGAGCGGCGCGCTGGAGCTGCCGCTGACCGAACTCCGCGAGGCCGGTGCCGAGATCCGGGCCAAGATCGACCAACAGGTGCAGGCGAGCGCCGAGGTCGCCCAGGTGGTGACGGCTCTGGAACACCAGTACGACGCGTTTGTCACCGCCCAGCAGAACCGTTCGCTACTGTCACGCGACGAGGACCTGCCGAGCGCCGACGAGCTGGGAGCCGAATTCGAGCGCTTCCTGGCCCAAGAGGCCAAGAAGAATCGCGACGGCGACGAGTGAGCCCAGCCGCGGGTTACGCGGTGCGGCCAAGGGTGGCGGTCAGGTGGTTCTGCGCGGGCTGGCCGACGGCGCCCATCTCCAGCGTGTAGGACAACTCATCGCCGTCGAGCCGGTAAACGCGGCTCAGCGCGGTCACTTCCTTGGCGGTCGGCGCCAGCCCGATCGCGGTGGCCGACAGCCGTAGCTCCACGCCGGTGCCGGTGACCGCGTAGCTGCCGACCTCGATCTCGGTGATGCCACTCGGGTGCGCCAGCACCCATTCGATCCGGCCGGGCTGCGGCACGCGCAGATAGCCGGTCTCGGCATGCAGAGGCAGGCCGTCGACCGGCGAGCGGGTTTTCTGGCTGTAGACGAGGAATGGCTTACCGACGTGGGAGAACACCACCTCTTCGAGATAGTCGAACGAGGCGATCGTCGGATAGACCCCGAAGCCCTCGCCCGACCAGGTGCCCAACAGCGGTGCCAGCTCCACAAGGTTCGGATGCAGCTGCGGTGCCATCCCGCCAGCGTAATGCGCCCAGGAGCCGGTACGGCTCAATCGGGGCTGGGCATCTCGCGGTGCTCACGCAGGGACTGAATCTCCCGCTCGAAGTCGGCGGCGGAGGAAAACGACCGGTACACCGAGGCGAACCGCAGGTAGGCCACCTCGTCGAGCTCGCGCAGCGGGCCCAATATCGCCAACCCCACCTCATGGCTGGGGATCTCCGGTGAGCCCGCGGCCCGAACAGCGTCCTCGACCTGCTGTGCCAGCAGGTTCAGCGCGTCGTCATCGACCTGGCGGCCCTGGCAGGCCCGCCGTACCCCACTGATGACCTTCTCCCGGCTGAACGGTTCGGTGACGCCACTGCGCTTGACCACCGCCAGCACCGCGGTCTCCACCGTGGAGAACCGGCGACCGCATTCCGGACACGAACGACGGCGCCGGATCGCCTGGCCCTCATCGGTTTCGCGGGAGTCCACCACCCGAGAGTCTGGATGGCGACAAAACGGGCAGTGCATCGCCGCTCCTTCGCCGTGCCGAGAACCAGAGCCCTCTGACAGGTGAGGCGCCCCGGGCCGTTGAGACCCCTGCGAGCGTACCTGCGCGGCCGGCCGTCGGGGTCCGGCAGTGGCTGCAAGCGGCCGCCGGATGAGCACGGGGGCCTCAGCCCAACGGCGCGATCAGCGTCTGGCCGGCGTCGAGGGCCACCGTCTCCAGGCCGTTGAGTTCGCGGATGCGCTCGATGACCTGCCCGGCCGGCGCGTCGGGTGCCACGCGCGCCGCCAGGTGCTGCAAACTCTCCCCGCTCTGGACTCGTACGACACCGAGCCGGTCCGGCACCGCGGAGGCACCGCCGGCGGCGGCCGCGCCGAACTGCGCGATCAGCCCGAGCCACACCGTGATGGCGGCGGCGATCAATGCGAGCACCACCGTGGTAGCCGGGGTGATGGCCTTGGCCGCCTGCGGCCGATGCGGCGCGCGCGACATCAGCACCCCGGTGCCGCGCTGCCGCATCGGCGCGGCACCCGGGCGGGTCCGGACCAGACGCGCCGGGCGGGTGTAGACCGGGTGGGCGCGACCTGATGTCAGCGGAGCCCGATGGGTCCGCGCAGACTGGCGCCCGGCGGGCTCGGCGGTCGCAGAGGTCACAGAGATCGTGTCGATGAGCATCATGTGCGGTTCTCCCTCGCTCGGCGTCGGCGACCCTGTTCGCTCGACTGTTCGAATAGTAATCGCTTGTATGTTCGATTTCCGAACATGTGATCGAATCGTTGTCGAAAACATTAGCGAACAGCTCCGACAAACTCGCCCAGCAGTTCGAACGATCGCGCGACACACCTCGAACACATGTTTGATTAATCGCAGCTCGGCGACTAGATTCGCCCCCATGAGCGACAGCAGCAGTAGCGCCACGGGGCCGGACGCAGCGCTGACCCCCCGTCAGCGCACCATCCTGAGCGTCATCCGCGCCTCGGTGAACGAGCGGGGCTACCCGCCGAGCATCCGCGAGATCGGCGATGCCGTCGGGCTGACCTCCACCTCCTCGGTCGCCCACCAGCTGCGCACGCTCGAGCGCAAGGGCTATCTGCGCCGTGATCCCAACCGTCCCCGGGCAGTCGACGTCCGCGGCCTAGACGATGTGGCCGGTGCCGCCGAGGCCGCCCAGACCACCGAATTCGCCGGGTCGGACGCGCTGCCCGAACCCACGTTCGTGCCGGTCCTGGGCCGGATCGC
Source organism: Mycobacterium sp. UM_Kg1 (assembly GCF_000972925.1). NCBI lineage: Bacteria > Bacillati > Actinomycetota > Actinomycetes > Mycobacteriales > Mycobacteriaceae > Mycobacterium > Mycobacterium sp. UM_Kg1. The sequence goes on from NZ_JRMK01000007.1 coordinate 21,066, forward strand.
AGCCGGCGGGCCGATCCTGGCCGAGGAGGCCGTCGAGGATGTGTTCCCCCTCCCCCGCGAACTGGTGGGCGAAGGAGAGCTGTTCTTGCTCAAGGTCGTCGGCGAGTCGATGGTCGATGCCGCGATCTGCGACGGCGACTGGGTTGTGGTGCGCCAACAAAACGTCGCCGACAACGGTGACATCGTCGCCGCCATGATCGACGGGGAGGCCACCGTCAAGACCTTCAAGCGCACCGGCGGCCAGGTTTGGCTGATGCCGCACAACCCGATCTTCGACCCGATCCCGGGTAACGACGCGGTGGTGCTGGGCAAGGTCGTGACCGTCATCCGCAAGATCTGACCGTGTTCGCGCCCGTCCCGCCGTTCGACGCCGCGTCGGCACAACGCAAGGTGCAGGCCGCCGAAGACGCTTGGAACAGCAGGGATCCCGCGCGCGTGGCGCTGGCGTACACCGAGGACTCGCTGTGGCGTAACCGCGACGAGTTCCTCACCGGCCGCGCGGAGATCGAGGCCTTCCTGCAACGCAAGTGGGCCGCCGAGCGCGACTACGCGCTGCGGAAGGACCTGTGGTGCTGGGAGGGCAACCGAATCGCGGTGCGCTACCAGTACGAATGCCGGGACGCCGACGGCCAGTGGTGGCGCAGCTACGGCAACGAGCTGTGGGAGTTCGCCCCCGACGGCCGAATGAGCCGACGCGAGTCGAGCATCAACGACATTCGCATCGCCGAAGATCAGCGCCGAATCTTCGGGCCCCGCCCGCCGGCCGAGGCGAATCTGCCACTGCCGCTGCGGTGATCAGCCGGCCCGCGTGAAGCCGTTGAGCCGCGCCGCCTCCTCGGTGGCGAACCAGATCTCGGCGAGGGTGTCGTCATACAGCGCGTTCTGCGGGGTGTAGTAAAGCCCCGAGCCGATGTTCGCCTTGATCGGGTAGCCGTTCGGCTGCTGATACGGGTCGTCGAGCGGCAGATGCATCACCGGATGCACCGTTTCCTCGATGCCGAAACCGCGCCCGGACGTGCCGCGGCCGAAGCTGCGCGGCTCCGCGCCGCCGCCGAACCTGTGCGGATCGGCCGGGGCGCCACCGTTGCCCACCGCGTGCCGACCGGAACCGAAGTCCTCGTCGGTCACCGTTCGGGTGGGCGCGGTGTCGGTGTCGTCATCGTCGTCGAGGTTGGCCTCGGTGTCGTTCTCGCCGTAGTGCAGCCACGGCGCATCGGCACCGGTGGACACGGGCAGTTCGGGCTCGGAGGGATACGGCGCCGACCCGTACCGGCTGGGCAGCCGGACGGTGCCCTCGAACTCCCGGTGCTCCTCACGACGGTCCTCGCGGTGGTCTTGGTGCGCCCACTGCTCGTCCTCGTCGTCGCGCTCATCGGCAGCCGGGGCGGGCACCGCGACCGGCGGGCTCGTACGCCCGTTGGCCGGCCGCCGCCGCTGCCACCACATCGCCGCCCCGGCGAGCGCGCCCAGAACCGCCAGCACCGCAACGGGAATCAGCACCCACAGCCAGTTCCACCGCGTCTCCTTGGCGGTGACGCCCGTGGTGGCCTTACTGCCCTCGGGCAGGTTCATCCCGGGGATCTGCACGCCGGACAGCGATTGCGCCAGCTCGGCCGGATCGGCGCTGAAGGTGTTCGTGGCCTGGTTCCAGGTGATCGTGCCGCCGCTGAACTTCTGCGACACCACATCGCCTTCGACCGTTTGATCGCCCACCGGGACGCCGAGCCGGCCGGTAGCTCCGTCGAGCTTGTCCCAGGCCGCCTTCATCGCGCTGCGCACCACGAAGGCGCCCTTGTCGGGGCTGAAGAAGATCACCGGCTCGTCGTCGGCGGCGAACGCATTGAACTTGCTGCCGGCGGCCGCCCCGTCGGCGGTGCTGGTGATGGGGAAGCCGAGATCGCTGCCGGCCGGCCCGCCCAGGGACTCGTACTTGGCCAGTACGTCGCCTGTGACCGCGTTGGCGCCGGTGACGGGGCTGAAGTAGACCTTGCCGTGCACGAAGTCCTGGCCGGCGGCGCCGTTGTCGCCGATCGCATACAGGCCGCCCTCCTTTGCGCCCAGCGCGCCGGCCGGTCCGCCGGCGGTGCGCCACGCCTGGTCGATGGCCGCCGCCGGATCCACCTGGGCCTCCACGTCGGCCAGCTGCGCCGCCAGTTCCGGCGGCACCGTGGTGAAGGTCCGGGTCGCGCTGTCGAAGGAGAGCGCACCGGCGCTGAACTTCTGGGTGACGACGGCACCGTCGTAGCGCTCGTCCTCGACCGGGACGCCGAGCGCGCCGGTGGAGCTGCCCAGCTTGTCCCAACCGGCGTTGATCGGTCCGCGCACCACGTGCGCGCCATGCTCGGGCGTCCAGAAGATCACCGGGTTGTCGGCGCCGGACAGGATGGCCACCCGACTGCCCGGTACGAGGCCGGGGACTTCGTCACTGCTGGGGAAACCCAGGCCGTTGTCCGCCGCCCCGCCCAGCGCCTCGTACTTGTCCAGAATCGCACCGTAGAGCGCCTTGGCCCCGGTCTCCGGGGTGAAGAAGATTGTCCCCCCGGCGAAGTCCTGGGCGAACCCGCCGCCGGCCGGGTGCACCTCCCCCTTGGGCGGCCCCAGCGGCGAGCCTTCCCCGCCGGCCGCCTGCCATGCCGCCGTGATGGCGTCCTGGGCATCGCTATCGGGTGTTGCGGCAGCGGTGTGCACCGACAACAGCACGGTGACCGTGGCCACGAGGCCGAGCGCCGCGCGCACCGCCGTCTTGCCGAACCGATCTCTCCGACTAGTCACCAGCGCCCTCCCAGGCATCGTTATCGACGCAAATATTTCCGGCATAGACTTTCCCGCAATCCGGCCGAATTTCGAAGCCCAGTATCCGATATTGCGGAAACAGATACCCACCCGATACTGAAATGATGCCAAACCATCAGCCCTGACGCGAACAAAGGGCGCTACCAAACCTGCAGGTAGCGCCCCTGAGAGCGTCCGCGGGACGCCTCAACTGTTCGGTTTTGCCGCGGCTAGACGCCCAGGCTGCGACCGATGATCTCTTTCATGATCTCGGTGGTGCCGCCGTAAATGGTCTGAACGCGGGCATCCAGATAAGCCCGGGCGACCGGGTATTCGCGCATGTAACCGTATCCGCCGTGCAGCTGCAGACAGCGGTCGATCAGGTGCACCTGCTTCTCGGTGGCATACCACTTGGCCATGGCGGCCTGCTCGACCGTCAGCTTCTTGTCCAGGTGCAGCTTCACGAACTCGTCGACCAACATCCGCACCACGGTGGCCTCGGTGGCCAACTCGGCCAGCAGGAACCGGCTGTTCTGGAAACTGCCGATCGGCTTGCCGAACGCCTTGCGCTCCTTGGTGTACTGGATCGTCTGCTCCAGCACCGCCTCCATCGCCCCGGCGGCCATGATCGCGATCGAGATCCGCTCCTGGGGCAGGTTCTGCATCAGGTAGATGAAGCCCTTGCCCTCCTCGCCGAGCAGGTTCTCCACCGGCACATGCACGTCGGTGAACGACAGCTCGGCGGTGTCCTGGGCGTCCAGACCGATCTTGTCCAGGTGCCGGCCGCGCTCGAAGCCCTCCATCCCGCGCTCCACGACCAGCAGGGAGAAGCCCTGTGCGCCCTTGTCGGGGTCGGTCTGGGCCACCACGATCACCAGATCGGAGTGGATGCCGTTGGTGATGAACGTCTTGGAGCCGTTGAGCACGTAGTGGTCGCCCTGGCGGACCGCACGGGTCTTGATCCCCTGCAGGTCACTGCCGGTACCCGGCTCGGTCATCGCGATCGCGGTGATCAGCTCACCGGTGCAGAACTTGGGCAGCCAGCGCTGCTTCTGCTCCTCGTTGCACAGTTCCAGCAGGTAGGGCGCGCAGACGTCGTTGTGCAGGCTGAAGCCCAACCCGCTGTAGCGCCCGGCAGTGACTTCCTCGGTGATGATCGTGTTGTATCGGAAGTCGGGGTTGCCGCCGCCCCCGTACTCCTCGGGCACCGCCATGCCCAGAAAGCCCTGCTTGCCGGCCTCCAACCACACCGCGCGGTCGACGATCTTGGCCTTTTCCCACTCTTCCTGGTAGGGCGCGGCGTGGCGATCCAGGAAGGCCCGGAACGACTCCCGGAACAGCTCGTGCTCGGGCTCGAACAGGGTTCGCTGGTACTTGATTGCGGCACTCATTGCCTGACCTCCGGTCGACTGATCTTTCCGACGAGGATAGACCAACCGGATGGTTGGTCGCCCGTGGTGGTGGATAGGGGGATCTGCTGCCTACCCGGCCTGGCGCCGCGGACCGGTGCCGCCGCGCTGCCGGCGCCGGGAGTCGGCCACCGGAGCCTGCTGCTGGGTGCCGCTTCGCCGGCGCCGCGGGCGGCCCGAGCGGGCCGGCGCGGTCGCAACGCGTGCCGGGGCGGCGACTACCGGCGCGGGCGCGCGCAACGGCGCGACCTCCCCCACCAAGTCGAGCACCGAAACCGAATCGGCGGCCACCTGCTGCGGGGCGACGGTGATGCCGGCGCGGCGCAGCAGCACCTGGGTCTCACTGCGCTGCTCGGGCAGGACCAGAGTGACGACGTCTCCGGCGCTGCCGGCCCGAGCGGTGCGCCCGGAGCGATGCAGGTAAGCCTTGTGCTCGGCGGGCGGATCCACATGCACGACCAGCTCGACTTCGTCGACGTGGACGCCGCGGGCAGCGATGTCAGTGGCCACCAGCACCCGTACCTCGCCGTCGGCGAAGGCCGCGAGATTACGCTGACGGGCCGGCTGGGACAGGTTGCCGTGCAGATCGACCGAGGGAACACCGCTCTCGGTCAGTTGCCGGGCCAGTTTCCTGGCCTGGTGCTTGGTGCGCAGGAACAGGATTCGCCGCCCGGTTCCCGACGCGAGCAGCTGCACCAGTTCCTTCTTCTCCTGCAGACCCGACACGTGGAACACATGGTGGGTCATGGCCGGAGGAGGCGCGTCGAGCTCATCGACGGAGTGCAACACCGGATTCCGCAGGAAGCGCCGAACCAGCTTGTCCACCCCGTTGTCCAGCGTCGCCGAAAACAGCAGTCGCTGACCGGTTTCGGCAGTGGCAGCCAGAATGCGGGTGACTCCCGGCAAGAAACCGAGATCGGCCATGTGGTCTGCCTCGTCCAGCACGCTGATGCGTACCGCGTCCAGCGTGATCAGCCGCTGCTTCATCAGGTCTTCCAGGCGGCCGGGGCAGGCCACCACGATGTCGGCGCCGGAGTTGAGCGCAGCCACCTGACGGTTCTGCGACACCCCGCCGAAGACGGTGGTCACCTTCAGACCGCTGGCCCGGGCCAGCGGTTCCAGGGTTGCGGCGATCTGGGTCGCCAGCTCGCGCGTGGGTGCCAGCACCAGGCCCGTGGGCGCCGCGGGACGGCACTTGTCACCGGCCAGCCGAACCACCAGCGGCAGAGAGAAGGCCAGCGTCTTGCCGCTACCGGTCTTGCCGCGGCCCAGCACGTCGCGGCCGGCCAGGCTGTCCGGCAGTGTCGCCACCTGAATCGGGAACGGAGCAGCGATTTCGCGCTCGGCGAGCACGCGCACAAGTGCGGCGGGCACGCCGAGGTCGGCGAATGAAGGGGTTGTCATGTCATGCCTTTCCGGCATCGGCTGCGCCGCAGCGGTCAACACGAACTGACCGATCCATCTGCAACACAGGGTTGGCGAGATTGCCTGTTGGCAATAGCGATCGCCGCGAGAAGAGCTTTGGAACCGGCTGAATCACGGCCCGATGGCCGCAATGGCGGTGAGTAAGCGTTCCACGACGCGTGATCGCCAGCCTATCGCACGGTGCGCCGAATGCCTAAAGGGCGGCGAATTCCCGCAGACTGGCCGCCAGCGCCAACGGGACCCGGGCACGGATCCGGGTGCCACCCTCACCGTGTTCGGCCTGCTGCACCCGGCCTTGCTCATGCACCCTTGCAACCAAATCACCACGGCCATAAGGGATCACGACATCTACAGCGGTGTCGACGGGCGCCACCAGCTGCCCCATTCGCTGCCGCAACACGTCGATGCCGTCTCCGGTGTGTGCCGAAACGAACACCGCATCGGGCAGGGCACGGCGCAGCTGGGCCAACGCCAAATCACCCGCGGCGTCAATCTTGTTGACCACCAGCAGCTCCGGGGCACGCTGGTCGCTGCGGCCCGAATGACGTTCGGCGATGACTTCGGAGATCACCTCGCGCACCGCGCTGATCTGCGCCAATGGGGCTGCATCCGATCCGTCGACCACATGGACCAGCAGGTCGGCGTCGGCGACTTCCTCGAGTGTGGAGCGAAACGCCTCCACCAGCTGGGTGGGCAGGTGGCGCACAAAGCCGACTGTGTCGGTGAGCACAAAGGGGCGGTCATCGTCGAATTGGCCACGACGGCTGGTCGGTTCCAGTGTGGCGAACAACGCATCCTGAACCAGCACCCCGGCGCCGGTCAATGCGTTGAGAAGGCTCGACTTACCGGCGTTGGTATAGCCAACGATCGCCACCGAGGGGACGTCACTGTGCCGGCGACGGCTGCGCTGCGTGTCGCGCACCTGCTTCATGGCCCGGATCTCGCGGCGCAACTTTGACATCCGTTCCCGGATCCGCCGCCGGTCGGTCTCGATCTTGGTCTCACCGGGGCCACGCAGGCCCACTCCGCCGCCGCTGCCGCCGGCCCGTCCGCCGGCCTGCCGTGACATCGACTCGCCCCAGCCGCGCAGCCGCGGCAGCATGTACTGCATCTGCGCCAGCGCCACCTGCGCCTTGCCCTCGGCACTGGTGGCGTGCTGAGCGAAGATGTCGAGGATCAACGCGGTGCGGTCGATCACCTTGACCTTGACCGCTTTTTCCAGCGCGGTCAGTTGCGCCGGGGACAGTTCACCGTCGCAGATCACCGTGTCGGCCCCCGTGGCCAGCACCAGCTCCCGCAGTTCATGGGCCTTGCCCGAGCCGATGTAGGTGGCCGGGTCAGGCCGTTCCCGGCGCTGGATCAGGCCCTCGAGCACCTCCGAACCGGCGGTCTCGGCCAGGGCGGCCAGTTCCACCATGCTGGCGTCGGCCTCGGCTGCGGTGCCCTCGGTCCACACGCCCACGAGCACCACCCGCTCCAGGCGCAGCTGGCGGTATTCGACCTCGGAGATATCGGCGAGTTCGGTGGACAGCCCGGCGACCCGGCGCAATGCAGCGCGGTCGTCGAGGTTGAGCTCACCGGTGCTGGGCTGCGTCCTCGCGTCGGGATAGGTCACTGGGCCGCCCACCACTGGGGCGCGATTTCGCCCCGGGCCACCAGTTCCGACGGCCCACGCAGGTAGCTGCCGGCCTCGGTGACGGTGACGCTGACCCGTCCGCCCGGGATCTCGACGCACAGCGTGCCCGTCGACGAGCCGGTATGGGCCAGAGCCGCCACCGCGGCAGCCACCGTGCCGGTGCCGCACGAGCGGGTCTCACCGACGCCGCGCTCATGCACCCGCATCCGCACCGCTCCGTCGCGCGGCGCGGTCACGATCTCCACATTCACCCCGTTCGGGAACGCCGTGGTGTCGAACGACACCGGGGCTGCCACGTCAAGGGCAGCCAGCGCTGCCGCGGACAGCTCCGGATCCACGCAGGCCAGATGCGGGTTCCCCATATCGACGCCCAGGCCGGCGAACCGCTTGCCGCCGACCACCGCCTCGAATGCGGGGCCGGTGCTGCCGAGCAGGTTCGGCTTGCCCATGTCCACCGTGACGTCGGCGTGCACGTCGTCGGCGTGGTGGACGACCACCGGCCGGGGCCCCGCCAGTGAGGCGACCACGAACTCATCGCGGGTTTCCAGGCCGGCAGCCCGCAGATAGTGCGCGAAGACCCGGACTCCGTTGCCGCACATCTCGGCAACCGAACCGTCGGCGTTGCGGTAGTCCATGAACCAGTCCGCGGGCGCCACCGCTTCGGGAAGGCGGTCGAGCACACCTGCCTGCAGCGCGGCACCTGCGGTGGTGACCCGCAGCAGACCGTCGGCCCCCAGGCCGCGACGGCGGTCGCACAGGGCGGCCACCGCGGCGGGGGTCAACCGCACCGCCGCGTCCAGGTCCGGCAGCAACACGAAGTCGTTCTGGGTGCCGTGGCCCTTGGCGAAAAGCATGTGCTCAGGATACGTGCCGCACCGCCCGCAACGCCGCGTCGAGCAGGCCGCCGGCGGCGGCGTCGAGCCACTGGATGCGGTGATCGCGCCGAAACCAGGATCGCTGCCGGCGCACGTAGCGGCGGGTGCCGATGAACGTCGGTTCGGCGGCGCCGGTGCCGTCGCCGCCGGCCTGAAGGTCGGCGATCACCTGGGCGTATCCCAGGGCCCTGGCGGCCGTGACTCCCTCGCGCAGCCCCGCCTCCAGTAGGCCCTGGACTTCGGCCACCAGGCCGTTGGCAAACATCGAGTCGGTCCGGGTGGCCAACCGTTCATCGAGAATGGTTGTGTCGCAATCCAAGCCGAGTATCACGGTATTCCAGCGCGGAGTTCCGATGGCGGGCGCCGAGGCGGCGAAGGGCTGGCCGGTCAGCTCCACGACTTCCAGTGCCCGCACGATCCTCCTGCCGTCGGTCGCCAGGATCGAAGCGGCGGCGGCCGGATCGACGCCGGCCAGTTCGGCGTGCAGGGCGGCGACCCCGACTTCTGCCAACCGCTGCTCGTAGCGGGCACGTACCACCGGATCGGTGGCCGGGAAACACCAGTCGTCGAGCAGGGCCTGCAGATAGAGCATCGACCCACCAACGATGATCGGGACCGCGCCGCGGGCCGTGATTGCCGCCACGTCGGCCGTGGCGGCCTGCTGGTAGCGGGCCACCGTCGCGGTCTGGGTGACGTCGAGCACGTCGAGTTGGTGGTGCGCGATGCCGCCGCGCTCGTGCGGCAACAGCTTGGCGGTGCCGATGTCCATGCCGCGGTAGAGCTGCATGGCGTCGGCGTTGACGATCTCACCGCCCAGCCGCGCCGCGAGCTCCAAGGCCAGTTGTGATTTTCCGGTGCCGGTGGGTCCGACGATGGCGATCGGCCTCACGGCTGCCAGACCCCCACGAAGTAGCCGACCCCGTACGGCGCGTCGCAGTAGAGCTGCTTGACCGCGCGCGGTGCCGTCCCGGCCAGCCCGGCCAGTGCCGCGAATCCCGCCCGGCCGACGATCTGTGGGGGCAGCCCGGCCAGTGCGGCGACGTCGCCGCCGGCCAGCGCCTCGTCGAGCGCGTGCTGATGTTCCCGCTGTTCTGGGTGGTAGCCGCCGGGTGCTGCCGGCGTCAGCGTGGCGGCGCCGTCGGCAAGCACCAGCACGCCCGTGGGCTCGGCCTGCTGGTCGAGCTCGGCGCGCAGCCGAGCCCCGGTGGTCCACGCCGAGCCGGGATCGGCGCTGGAGTAAACCACCACCTCGCCATCCGGGCAGACCTGCCCGCGCACCCAGCCGGCCAGCAACGCGCACAACGGCAGATCAACCACCTGCCGGGCCTTCGGCGACAACCCGACCGTCACATCGGCGCCGAATCCCCCGAAACTGCCCGCGCTGTCCGGCCCGAAGACCCCGTCCGGTCCGGCGCCGAGAGCCACCCACCGGCGCGGCAGCAGCGCCGCGGCGCCCAGCGCCGCATTCCGTAACTCGGCGGCTTCGGCGGCGGCGCCGGCCAGTTCGGGCACCAGCACCGGCGCCGACGGCATGATCGCTATCGGTCCCAGCACGGCACCCAAGTTAGCCGTTCGACGGCGCGGCCACCGGCACGGCCAGGTCCGCGCCCGCATCGGCGACGATGGTGGCCGCCTCACCGCGAGCCAGGGCGGCCGTGGCGACCACGACCAGGATCACCCCGGCGATCACCGCGACGTCCTCTGCGCCACCGGCCTGGATCGTCTCGTTGAGCAGCAGCACGCCCAGGGCGGTGGCCACCAGCGGTTTGGCCACGATCATCGTCGGCATGGACGCCGTCAGCGCGCCGGCCCGAAACGCCGACTGCTGGAAGATCATCCCGGCCAGCGTCGCCGCAACCCAGGGCACCAGCGCCGGGGCGCGCAGCACCGCGGCGAAACCGTCGGCCTTGAGCACTTCCACCAGCACCTTGGTCAGCAGGGCGAACACCGCCAGCGACGTCCCGGCCACCACGGCAAGCAGCACCGCGGCGGCCGGCCGGCCGCGGAACATCCGGGCGGCCAGTACGCAGCCGACCAACACCGTCGGCAGGACCACCGCGACGATGATCCAGGTGGCCGCCGGAGCGTGGCGTTTGCCCTCGGTGGGATCGCCCACGATCACCACCACCGCCAGCGAGGCGGCCAGCAGGACGGCCCACATCCACTCACGGCTGGTCACCGGACGCCGGGTCAGCCAGGCATAGATCGGCAGGGCGAACAGCAGCGCGGTCACCTGCAGGCCGGTCACCAGCATCACCGAACCGACCGCTAAGGCCACCGCTTGCAGTGCGTAGTTGGCCACCGCCGCAGCGCCCCCGCCCCACCACCGAGGGTCACGCAGCGAGAGCCGAAACAGCTCCAGGTGGCCAACGTGTCGGTCGGTGATCTCCTGGGCGGAACGCTGCCGGATCACGTCGCCGATCGCGGACGCCAAGGCAGCGCACAGCGCTATCAGCGCCGCTAGGACGTTTCCTGTCGACATGACCCCCTCCTCAGACGCGCAACGATACCCGCAGTCGGCGTGGCGGCCCGGGAGCAAGGCCGACGGCGGTAACCCGCCCGCTGGCAATCCTCCGCTATGTGGCGACCGCCGGGGCCTCGGCGGTGGCCGCCTGATCCCGCGAAAGCGCCGCAACCGCGGCGACCAGCGTGCCCACCGCCAGCACCAGGATGAAGACGGCGTCGCGGCCCGGATTGAGCACCTCGCCGAGCAGGACCACACCCAGCGTTGCGGCCACCAGGGGTTCGAGCACCGTGATCGTGGGTAGCGAGGCCGTCAGGGCCCCGGCGCGAAACGCCGACTGCTGGTAAACCATGCCCACCAGGGCCAGAGCTCCCCAGGCATACAGCTCCGGAGCGGTCAGCAGCGCGCGGGGGCCATGGCCGATCAGATCGACCACCCCCTTGGTCAGCACCGCGAAGATTCCCCAGGCGATGGCCGACACCGCAGCCAGCAGCACAGCCGCGACGGCCCGCCCGGCATAGATACGCGCTCCGATCACGCACAGCAGCATCGTCGGCGCCAGCACGCCGATCACCCACACCCAGCCGTCCAGCGACGCCCGTGGCTGCCCGGCGGTGGGATTGCCGACGATGATGACCACCGCCAAGGCCGCGACCAGCAGCCCCGCCCACAGCCAGACCGACGGGGCCAGCCGCCGGCCGGCCTGGCGAGCGCCCAGCGGCAGCGCGAACAGCAGCGACGTGACCAGCAGTGACTCCACCAGCAGCCCCGATCCGAGTCCCAGCGCGACCGCCTGCAGAGCCAGTCCCACCACGCCCGACACGCTGCCGACCCACCAGCGCCGGTCGGTCAGCAAACGGGCGAACAGTGCGGCGGATCCCACAGCTTGGTCGCCGACACGCTGGGCGCTGTGCTGCTGGATCACGTCACTGATCGCGCCGAACAGCGCCGCACCGAGAGCGAACAGCACGGCTACCGTCTCTTTCGCCATGGCCGCCTCCTACCGGTCCGCCGGGAATATCGGTGACGATCGGACAGGCTACCGCCCGGCCTACGCGGCGACCCCAGCCTGATCCCTCCTGCGGCGAGCCTCGCTGAACCGCCGAGTTGGCGGCACAGTGTGGCGGGTTACTGCTTGAATACTCTTGAATACTTCCAGGCATATCGAAGGCGCCGCGGCGCGCGGCAGATGCGCGGGCTATCCCGCGAAGGGTTAGGTGACGACAGCGATGACCACTGACAGCGGTTCGCCCGCCCCCCGCCCGGGCCCGCGTCCGGGGCCCCGCCCCGGCCCGAAGCCGGGCGCCCGGCCGGCCCCGGCCGTCGTGGGGCCGCCTACCTGCGATCCACACCGATTCGGCCGGGTCGACGACGACGGGACGGTATGGCTGATCACGGCGGCCGGCGAGCGCCAGATCGGCTCATGGCAGGCCGGTGACCGCGAGGCGGCGTTCGCCCATTTCGGCCGCCGCTACGACGATCTGAGCACCGAGGTGACCCTGCTCGAGGAGCGATTGTCCTCCGGCAGCGGCGACGCCCGCAAGATCAAGGCGTCCGCGGCAGCGTTGGCCGAGCAGTTGCCCACCGCCAGCGTCCTCGGCGACGTGGAGGCCCTGGCGACTCGGATCTCGGTGGTGCGCGAACACGCCGACTCCCTCGCCGCCGCAGCCCGTGCGCAGCGCGACGAGCAGCGCGCAGCGGCAACGGCACGCAAAGAAGCCCTGGCCGTCGAGGCCGAGGAGCTCGCGGCGACGTCGACGCAGTGGAAGGCCGCCGGCGACCGGCTGCGCGCCATTCTCGACGAATGGCGCACCATCAGCGGTTTGGACCGCAAGGTCGACGACGCGCTGTGGAAGCGCTACGCCGCCGCACGCGACAGCTTCAACCGGCGGCGCGGGTCGCATTTCGCCGAGCTGGACCGCGGCCGGGCCGGCGCTCGGGAGGAGAAGGAACGGCTGTGTAAGCGGGCCGAGGAACTGGCCGCTTCCACCGACTGGGTGGCCACCAGCGCCACCTTCCGCCAGCTGCTGGCCACCTGGAAATCAGCGGGGCGGGCGTCGAAGGACGTCGATGAGGCGCTGTGGCAGCGCTTCAAGGCCGCCCAGGACACCTTCTTCGCCGCCCGCAACGCCTCGAACGCCGAGCGTGATGCCGAGCTGGAGGCGAATGCCGCGGCCAAAGAGGCCCTGCTGGCCGAGGCGGAACGCATCGACCCGGCCAACCAGAACGCCGCGCGCACAGCGCTGCGCTCGATCGTCAACAAGTGGGATGCCCTCGGCAAGGTGCCCCGGGAGCGCTCCGCGGAGCTCGAGCGACGGCTGCGGGCGGTGGAGAAGAAGGTGCGGGATGCCGGCGCGGCCGCCGAGGCCGCCGTGGTGGACCCCGAGGCCGAAGCCCGGGCGGCTCAATTCCGCACCCGCGCCGAACAGTTCGAGCGGCAAGCACTCAAGGCCCAGGCCGCGGGCCGGGACAAAGAGGCCGCCGAGGCCAGCGCCAACGCCGAGCAGTGGCGGCAATGGGCCCAGGCCGCCGAGCAGGCGCTCAACCGGCGCTGATCTGCCAGCCGATGTTTGAGCATCGGCGAACATGGGCTACCACCTCCGGACGAGACTGCAACAACACTCACTGGAGGTGAGCATGGCCAGCAACATCACCGCGGTCCTGGACGTCAAGCGCTTCAAGGAGTTCATCGAAAGCCAGGGCAGCGAGACCGGCGCGTGGCGCGGGGACGTACCGCGGCAATGATCGCCGGGGAGCTGTTCCGCCGGGGGGCAGCGCTGCGGCATAGGCGGTTTTTTCATCCCGACGGTGTGCTGGCGACCGGCGTTCTCGAACGGGACGCAGCCACCGGTGTGGGCCTGCCGGTGTCGTCGGCCACCGTCGTGGCGCGCATCTCCAAGGCCGCCGGCACACCGGGCGCGCTACCCGACGCCGTCGGACTGGCCCTGCGGATTCCCGCGTCAGCGCCCGACCGCCGCTGCTGGGACATCCTGCTGGCCTCGGCGAGTTCGGGGATCGTGGGCCGCGCGCTGGGGATACGGCCCGCACTGCGGTGGTCGGGTCTGACGCTGACCTCGCTGCAGCCGCTGAGCTATGGCGAGCAGACGTGGTGGTTGCGAGCCCGACTGGACACACCGATCGACGGCCGGGCGTTGTCGCTGCGCAGTGTCCGCCAGCAACTCGACGACGGGCAGATCCGCTTCGAACTCGAGCAGGCCCGCGGGACGGCCGGGTTCCATCCGCTCGCCCATCTGGTGCTCACCGGCCTCAAGGGGACCGGCGATGCGGGGCATGACGTGTCATTCGACCCGACCGTCAACACCGCTTCGGGGGTCGAACAGCGTCCCCGCTGGCTCACCCGGTTGCGCGCCGACGCCTATCGCGCCAGCCGGGAAGGCCGGGCCGCAACGGCCCCTACTCCCCCGCCGCCGGCGGTGGCTGGTCCTCCGGACCGTTGAGGCCGTCCAGCAGGTTCTTGGAGTGCAGTTCGGCGGTGCTGCGCCGGCGCTCAGCCTCTGCGGCGAGCTGCAGCGCGGTGCGGGTCCACACCACGCGCGCCCAGTGAAACGTCAGCACGAACAGCGTGATCCAGGCCAGGATCAGCCCGATTCCCGGGCCGGGGTCGCCCGCCACCGCGGTCTGGCGGGACCACACGGCCAGCAGTCCGGCCGCGGTGGCCACCGCGGACCCCGCCAGGGCTACCCAGGCCACCGTCCAACGTCGCGTCACCAGGGCCAGCAGGGAGAATCCCACGCCGAACACCAGAGCCAGCCACATGAACAGCTTCGACGGCAGCGTCACGAGGGCTCCGTCGGTGCCGTTTCCGGGGAACAGCACGTCCCAGCCGCGCACCGAACCGGTGTGCGGCAACAGGAACGAACCCAGCAGCACGAAGACGCAGATCGCCACCACCAGGCCTCTGCCGCCCGGATCGATCTCACCGGCCACGCGGCGCTCGGCGGCCTCGATGTCGGCGCGGTAGGCCTCGAAGTCTCGGTGGTTGTCGCCGCTGCCGCTCATCGCGCCGCCCCCGGCATCTTGGGCATACCGAGTCCCACACCGGGTGCCGGTTCGGCGTGCAGGTCTCCGGCCCGGGTACGCCGATGGCTCAGCAGGGCGCCGTCGGCCAGCAGGTGGTGCGGGGCTGCGCCGGTCACGGTCGTGGTCACCACGTCACCGGGACGCACCTGGGCGTGCCCGGGCGCGAAGTGCACCAGCCGGCCGTCGCGGGCACGGCCGCTCATGCGTGCGGTCGCGGCATCCTTGCGGCCCTCACCGGTCGCCACCAGCAATTCGACGGTGCGACCGATCTGGGCCTGGTTCTCTTCCAACGAGATCTGCTCCTGTAGTTCGATCAGCCGGTCATAGCGCTGCTGGACCACCTCTTTGGGCAACTGATCGGGAAGTTCGGCAGCAGGTGTCCCAGGGCGCTTGGAGTACTGGAAGGTGAATGCGGCCGAGAATCGGGCCGCCGCCACCACCTCGAGCGTCTCGGCGAAATCCTGCTCGGTCTCACCGGGAAATCCGACGATCAGGTCCGTGGTGATGGCCGCATCGGGAATGTCGGCCCGGACCCGCTCCAGAATGCCCAGGTAACGCTCGGCCCGGTAGGAGCGGCGCATGGCCCGCAGCACGCGGTCGGAACCGGACTGCAGCGGCATGTGCAGCGTGGGACAGACGTTCGGGGTCTGCGCCATCGCTTCGATGACATCGTCGGTGAACTCGGCCGGATGCGGTGAGGTGAAGCGGACCCGTTCCAGCCCGTCGACGTCCCCGCAGGACCGCAGCAACGATGCGAATGCGCCGCGGTCGCGCGGCAGGTCGGGGTCGGCGAACGAGACACCGTAGGCGTTGACGTTCTGGCCCAGCAGGGTCACTTCGAGGACGCCCTCGGCGGCCAGCGCCCGCACTTCGGAGAGGATGTCGTCCGGGCTGCGGTCCACTTCCCGGCCACGCAACGAGGGCACGATGCAGAAGGTGCAGCTGTTGTTACAGCCGACGGAGATCGACACCCACGCCGAGTAGGCCGAGTCCCGCGCGGTGGGCAGTGACGACGGGAACTCGCGGAGCGATTCCACGATCTCGACCTGGGCGCTGCGGTTGTGCCGGGCGCGTTCCAGCAGCGCCGGTAGCGACCCCAGATTGTGGGTGCCGAAGACGACGTCCACCCACGGCGCGCGGTTGAGCACGCTGTCCTTGTCTTTCTGGGCCAGGCAGCCACCCACTGCGATCTGCATGTCGGGGTTGCTGCGCTTGTTGGGCGCCAGGTGACTCAGGTTTCCGTAGAGCTTGTTGTCGGCGTTCTCCCGCACCGCGCAGGTGTTGAACACCACAAGGTCGGCGTCCGCGCCGTCGGAGGCGCGGCGATAACCGGCCTGCTCCAGCATTCCGGCGATCCGTTCGGAGTCGTGAACGTTCATCTGACAGCCGTAGGTGCGCACCTCGTAGGTGCGCATCTGTTCGGAAATCACCGGCGAACTCACCCGGTCTATGGTACGGCGGCGCGCGGCACCCGAGTCGGTGGGAGTGACCCGACCGATAGCGGCGTCCCGGCCGGGACTTCCTGGGTAGGGTCAGATGCCATGATCAGCAGCGGAGGGAATCCGGTGCCGATGATCGCCATCCGTGAGGTCAACAAGTACTTCGGCGATCTGCATGTGCTCAAAGACATCAGTCTCGAGGTCGCCCGGGGCGAGGTGGTGGCGATCCTCGGCCCCTCAGGCTCGGGCAAGTCCACGCTGTGCCGCACCATCAACCGGCTCGAAGTCGTCGACTCCGGCACCATAGCTCTCGACGGCGAGCCGCTGCCGACCGAAGGCGCGGCCCTGGCCCGGTTGCGGGCGCAGGTCGGCATGGTGTTCCAGTCGTTCAACCTGTTTCCGCACAAGACGATCCTCGCCAACGTCACACTGGCTCCGATGAAGGTGCACAAGCTGCCCCGGGCGCAGGCGCACAGCCAGGCCATGGCACTGCTGGAGCGCGTCGGGGTGGCCGATCAGGCCGACAAGCACCCCGCCCAGCTGTCCGGCGGGCAGCAGCAGCGGGTGGCGATCGCGCGCGCCCTGGCGATGAATCCCAAGGTGATGCTGTTCGATGAGCCGACCAGCGCCCTGGACCCGGAGATGATCAGCGAAGTGCTCGACGTGATGACCACCCTGGCCGACGACGGGATGACCATGGTGGTGGTCACCCACGAGATGGGTTTCGCTCGCCGTGCCGCGGACCGGGTGGTGTTCATGGCCGACGGCGCCATCGTCGAGGTCGCCCCTCCCGCAGAGTTCTTCGGCTCGCCGCAGACCGACCGGGCCCGGGACTTTCTGGCCAAGGTCCTCGAACATTGATGCTCACCGGGCGTTTGCGCACGTTGGCGCGGGTCGCTGCGGCACTGGCGTGGGCGGCCGTTTTGGCCGCGCTCACCGGGGCATGCACCGCCCACGACAGCGGCAAGATCACCATCGGGGTCAAGTTCGACCAACCCGGGTTGAGCGTCAAGAGACCCGACGGAACGCTGGACGGATTCGATGTCGCCGTTGCCCGCTACGTCGCGGCCCGGCTGGGCTACCCGCCCGACCGCATCGCCTGGCTCGAGGCACCGTCCAGCCAGCGCGAGATGCTGCTGCGCAACGGCCAGGTCGACTTCCTGGTGGCCACGTATTCGATCACCGACTCGCGCCTGCAGAAGGTCGACTTCGCCGGCCCCTACCTACTGGCCGGGCAGTCGCTGCTGGTTCGCGCCGATAACGCCGACATCACCGGCACGGCCTCGCTGCAGCGGCACAAGAAGCTGTGTTCGGTGTCTGGTTCGACGCCGGCGCAACGGATCAAGGACCGCTACCCCGGTGTGCAGTTGCAGCGTTACGACACGTACTCGGCATGCGTGGAGGCCCTGCGCAACGGCGCGATCGACGCGGTGACCACCGACGACGTGATCCTGGCCGGTTTTGCCGCCCAGAGTCCCGGCGACTTCAAGCTGGTCGGCGAACGGTTCTCCCAGGAGCTTTACGGAATCGGCGTGCGCAAGGGCAACGACGCGCTGCGGCAGCGGATCAACGACGCCCTCGAAGAAATGGAACGTGACGGTTCGTGGCGGGCGGCGTTCGAGGACAACTTCGGCCCGGCCGGGTTTGCCGTGCCCGATCCGCCGCCGATCAGACGATGATGTTCGGCGAATATCGGGGCCAGATCCTCCAATCCTTCACCGTCACGGTCGAGTTGGCGGTGCTGTCCGGTGCACTCGCGCTGGCCTTGGGCACCGGGTTGGCGGCAATGCGCCTGGCTCCGGTGCCAGTGCTGCGCCTGCTCGGCGGCGGCTACGTCCATCTGGTGCGCAATACCCCGCTGACCCTACTGCTGCTTTTGTGTTCGTTCGGGCTGTCCCAGACGCTGGGCGTGACGCTGACCGACCCGCAGTCGCCGACCTCGGTCGACGACAGCAACTTTCGCCTGGCGGTCCTCGGGCTCGGTGTCTACACCGCTTCTTTCGTCTGCGAGGCGGTGCGCGCGGGTGTCAACACGGTGGGGATCGGGCAGGCCGAGGCGGCTCGCTCGCTGGGGTTGAGTTTCACCCAAAATCTCCGGATTATCTTGCTGCCCCAAGCCTTTCGCGCCGCGATAGTTCCGTTGGGCTCGGTTTTCATCGCACTGACGAAGAACACCACGCTGGCCTCGGCGATCGGCGTCGCCGAGGCGGCGCTGCTGATGAAGACGATGACCGAGAACACCGCGGCGCTGCTGGGCGTGGGCGCGGTGTTCGCCACAGGCTTTCTGGTGCTCACACTGCCGCTCGGACTGTTGTTCGGTTACCTCGACCGGCGCTTGGCGGTGTCGCGATGAGGTCCGTGCCACGGGCGACCGTGCTGTTCGACACCCCCGGCCCGCGGGCCCGGGCGCGCCACCACGCCCTGTCGGTGACCACGGTGCTGGTCGCCGGCCTGCTGAGCTGGATGGTGTACTCGCGGCTGTGCGCCAAAGGCCAGCTGACGGCGGAGAAATGGGCGCCGTTTCTGACCGCGGACCTGTGGCGGACCTACGTGTTGCCGGGCGTGGCGGGCACTCTTACCGCAGCAGCCTGGTCCATCGGGCTCGCACTGATTCTGGGCGTCGCGCTGGGCGTCGGCCGACTGTCCCAGATCACGCCGGTGCGCTGGTGTTGCGCGGTGGTCGTGGAGTTCTTCCGGGCCATTCCGGTGCTGATCATGATGATCTTCGCCTATTTCCTCTACGGCCTGCTCAACGTGTTTCCACCGCAACAGATCGCGTTGGCCGGGGTCGTCACCGGCCTGACCCTCTACAACGGCGCGGTCATCGCCGAGATCGTGCGGGCCGGGGTCAACGCCCTGCCCGGCGGCCAAGGCGAAGCCGCCGCCGCGTTGGGGCTGGGCTGGCTCGCCTCGATGCGACTGGTCCTGCTGCCGCAGGCCGTCACGGCCATGCTTCCGGTACTGGTGTCGCAACTGGTGGTGGTGCTCAAAGACACCGCTATCGGCTACCAGATCACGTTTGTGGAGATGGTGCGCCAGGGCACCGTCGTCGGCTCCCAGTACAGCAACTACCTGCCCGCGCTCCTGGTGATCGCCGCGCTGATGATCGCCGGAAACATGGCGCTGTCAGCCGGCGCCATCGGCTTGGAACGCCGCATGCGCCAGGCTCGCCAGTCCCCCTTGGAGGCCACCACCATCGAGCCGGAAGGCACCCCGGGCACCCGCGTCGTTTAGGCACTGCGCACCCAGTTCCCGGCGTCTAGAGTCGGAATCGACAGCTAGCGACAGGAGACTCCGATGGCCATCACCCCCAAGGATGCAATCAGCGCCGCACGCGACATCGCCGCTCACACCATGGAGAAGGCCTCCGACATCGTCGAGGACGCCGGCGACATCATTCGGGGGGACATCTCCGGGGGCGTCAGCGCGATCGTCCAGGACTCGATGGCGATCGCCACGCATGCTGTGGAGCGAACCAAGGAAGTCTTCACCGGCACAGACGATGCGGCAGGCGCCTGACGCACGTCGTCAGACTCGGCGGCGCTCTCGTTCGCCGGCCAATGCGGCGCTGACCACGTCGTAGGCCATCGCCGGGCTGTAGCCGCGCCGGGCCAGCATCGCCACCAGCCGACGGGTGATCTTGACGTCGTCGTCGCCGAGGGCTTCCCGGCGAAGCCTGGCCGCCACCAGTTGCTCGGCGCGCTCGCGCTCGGCCCCGGCGTCGATGCCCGACAACGCTGTGGCGATCACGTCCTCATCGATGCCCTTGTTGCGTAACTCGGCTTCCAGCGCCTTGCGGCCCTTGCCCGCCCGCTCGCGCCGCGATCGCACCCACTGTTCGGCGAAATCGGCGTCATCGATCAACCCGGCGGTGGTCAACCGGTCGAGGATGCGGCTGCTGACCTCCTCGGAGTAGCCGCGTTTTGCCAGCTGCTCGGCGAGTTCGGCACGAGTGCGCGCCCGGGCGGTGAGCAGGCGAAGGCACAGCGCCTTCGCCTGCTCTTCGCGTTTGGGCGCTGCCGCCTCAACCAGCTCAGAAGTCGACAGGGGCAGGCAGGACTTCATCGGTCAGCTCATCGGTCAGCACGGCGCCGATGCCGAGCTTTTCCTTGATCTTCTTCTCGATCTCATTGGCCACGTCGACGTTGGTCAGCAGATAGTTGCGGGCGTTCTCCTTGCCCTGCCCCAACTGCTCGCCGTCATAGGTGAACCACGAGCCGGATTTGCGGATGAAGCCCTGATCCACGCCCATGTCGATCAGTGAACCCTCACGGCTGATGCCCCGGCCGTACAAGATGTCGAACTCGGCCTGCTTGAACGGCGGCGACACCTTGTTCTTGACCACCTTGACGCGGGTGCGGTTGCCGACCGCTTCAGTGCCGTCTTTGAGGGTCTCGATCCGCCGAACGTCCAGCCGCACCGATGCGTAGAACTTCAAAGCCTTTCCACCCGTGGTGGTTTCAGGACTGCCGAACATCACCCCGATCTTCTCCCGCAGCTGGTTGATGAAGATGGCGGTGGTACCCGAGTTGTTCAGTGCGCCGGTCATCTTCCGCAGCGCCTGGCTCATCAGCCGGGCCTGCAGACCGACGTGGCTGTCCCCCATCTCGCCTTCGATCTCCGCGCGCGGCACCAGGGCGGCCACCGAGTCGATGACCAGAATGTCCAGTGCCCCGGAACGGATCAGCGTGTCGGCGATCTCCAGCGCCTGTTCCCCGGTGTCGGGCTGGGACACCAGCAACGAGTCGGTGTCCACACCGAGCTTCTTGGCGTATTCGGGGTCCAGTGCGTGCTCGGCGTCGATGAACGCCGCGATCCCTCCGGCGGCCTGGGCGTTGGCCACCGCGTGCAGCGCCACGGTCGTCTTACCGGAGGACTCCGGGCCGTAGATCTCGACGACCCGGCCCCGAGGCAGGCCGCCGATGCCCAGCGCCACGTCCAAGGCGATGGAACCGGTCGGGATGACCGAGATCGGCTGACGCACCTCGTCCCCGAGGCGCATCACCGAGCCTTTGCCGAAGTTCTTGTCGATCTGGGCCATCGCCAGTTCGAGTGCTTTTTCGCGATCGGGCGCTTGCGCCATGATGCCTCTCCTGTGGTTCGGTAGTTCGGTTGACCGTTCTCGGTCGGTTGGCCGTGACGCTAGCGACGGGGTCTGACAGACCCGTCAGGGCCGAACGAACTGCCTCCACAGTAGGCGAACGAATGTTCGAATCAAGTAGGCGCGCGGCGTGTCGCCGCAGCGCCCGGCTCCGCCGCGCTCGCGATCGCCGCTAAGCCACCTGCATGACGTGCGCAGAGGCGCCGATGGTGGTGTCGCCGGTGCCCATCAGGGTTCGCATGAACGCCTCCTGCTCGCGCCGCCCGCGGCGCGCCGCGCGATCCAGTCCACCGGGCAGCGTCACCGCCGCAACACTGCGGGCCAGGTTCACCGGCAGCCGCACCAGCGGGTACCACGGCAGCACCGAAGTCGGCAGACCGAGCTTTCGCATCGTGCCCGATCCCAGGAAGCTACTGGTCAACGAGAGATGCTGGGCGCGTGCGATGCGGCGCCGCAGGCCGGCCATGGCGCCGAAATGCCATCCCAGCGGATCGTCGGCCATCGGTGCCGCGAGCTGCTTGGTGGTCTCGTCGGGCGCCGAAAGCGCGCCGAGGGTCTGGTAGAGCACGCGGATGCCGTCCCGGAAGCTGCGGGGCAACCAGTCGTCGCGGACTCCCATCAGCCAGCCGACATAGCGGGTCAGGTGCGCGATGTCGTCCAGTTCGGCCGGCGGCATCACGAGTCCCAGCGCCAGTCCGCCGGCCGGCGGCGCGATCAGCGCGCCCACCAACGTGGCGGCCATGTCGGTTTGGTTGACCGGCAGGCCCCATTCGTCGGCACGCCAGTCCGGCAGTGCCGCCACATGCCGGCGCACATACTCGTGGATCAGCCGGACCCGGATGGTGGCCTGGTAACCGACGCCGAGGGGCTCCAGTCCGCCCTCCGCACTGACGTCCAGCGCCCACTGCAGGGTCTCGGCGAAGCGCTTGTTGGAGCCCTTCTCCAGTACACCGGTGCGCAGCAGCGTCTTGTTGAACGAGGAGAACTGGTAGCCGCCCAGAAACGACACGTCCCGGGCGATGTAGGTGCCGTCGGCACCGCCCCGGCGCAGGGCTCGCTGGCCGCGCCGCACTCGGGCCATGTCGACCCAGTCCGGTATCGGCTCGAATTCACCGAAGAACTCCCGCAGCGGCTCAGGTGCATCCGGCACGCTGGCAAGGCCACGGGTGAGGATCTGTTCGAAGATCGGCCGCGTCTCGGCGGCCCCGGTGCTCGACATCCACTCGACCAGCCGCTGCATCGGCTCGTCTCCGGCGGTCAGGTCCTCACCGATCTTCTGCCACCGCTCGGCACTGGGCCGGCCTACCGCCAGCACCCGGGCCAGCGCCGCGATGCCCGCCGGTACGCGGCCGGGCCCGGACGGGTGGCGGGCGGGGATGGTCTGTGCGGGCGCGTTCATCGGGCGGCCTCCAAGCTATTTGGATAACATCCGTATTCCGAATTTACGGGCGCTAGTAGGGTGATGTCAATGAAACGCCCTGAGGTGGTGCGTGACTACGGCGGGATCAGCGCGGTAGACCGCCGCGCCGAGCGCCGCGGAAAGCTGCTGGCGGCCGGCCGCCAGATCTGGGGCGAGTCGGGCATCGGCGAGGTCACCGTCCGCGGAGTCTGCACCGCGGCCGGACTCACCCCGCGTTACTTCTACGAGCAGTTTCCCAATCGCGAAGCGCTGTTCTTCGCGGTCTCCGACGATGTCCGCGACCAGTTGCTCGAAGCGATGGTGACCGCAGGAGTCGGCGACCCCGGAACGCTGTCGGACAAACTCCGCTCGGCGCTGACCGCATTCCTGGACCTCATCGCCGCCGACCCCTACATCCACCGCATCGCCACCAGCGACCTGTCGGCGATTCCCGGCCTCAACGAGCACCGCGCGGGCATCCTCGACATGATCACCGACACCATCGTCGAATACGCCCCAGCCGTTCTCGACGGCCAGGACCTGGCCCCCGAAGAGTTACGGCGCGGTGCACTGTTCATCGTCGGCGGCGTCAATCAGATCATCGAAACCTGGCTCGACAACCCGGTCGAAACTCCGGCCGAACTGGCCGCGATCTGCTCAGACCTGTCGGTCGCCCTGGTGCGCAGCATTGTGGCGCACAGCGACTCGCCTCACCACTGATCGCGCGGCACGTCGAAGTCCGCGCACAGCGCCCACCACACCTCGCGGGGTTCGACACCGTCCTCGATGGCCTGCGCCGCGGTGCGTCCGCCCACCGCGGCCAGCACGTGATCTTCCAGCACCGTGTTGCCGTAGGCGGCGCCGAAACGCATCGCGACCCGCTCGCGAAATTCGGTCAGACGCACAGCCCCCAACCTACCCAGTGCTCGAAAGCGCTTCGTGGCACACCCGTACCGGGTCGGCGACTTCGCCGGCGGTGCGCGCCGCCCGCCGCGCTGCCTCACGATGGTCCGGCGAGGCCAGCACGGCGCCCACCGCCTCAGCCAGCGCCGGTCCGGTCAGCGGCCGGATCAGCCGTCCGCTGCCCTGGCGCAACACCCGGTTGGCGATCTCCCACTGATCGCCGCCACCGGGCACCACCACCAGGGGCACACCGTGCAACAGCGTCTTGGCCACCATCCCGTGCCCGCCTCCGCACACCACCACGTCGGCGTGCTGCAACAGCTGGTCCTGGCGCCCCAGACCGGCTACCGCCCACGGCGGCAGCGTCAGCGGCGGACCGCCCAGGCGCGATACCGCCAGCCGGGCACCCACAGGCAGGGTGGCACCCGGCACCAGATACTCCACCGCCAGCTCGGCCAGCCCCGCGGTGCCGGTCGCTGCCGTCGACGGCGCCACCACCACCAGCGGTCCGGCGCCCGCCGGCACGTCCAGCACCTGCTCGGTCGGTTCGAAGTGCAGGGGCCCGACCACAGCGGCTTCGGCGGGCCAGTCGGGCCGATCCACCTCAAGCGCGGGCAGCGTGGCGATCAGGCGCCGCAGCGGCCCCGGATCGCGGCCCGGCAGCCCGATGGCGACCCGGGCGTCGGCGCGCTGGCGCAGCCCACTGCGGACCGATCGTGCCGTCAGCGACCGCATCACCGCATCCCGCAGCCGGCCGCGCACCCCCGTGCCCGGAGCCAGCCCGCTGCCGATCGGCGGCAGACCTTTCGACGGCAGGTACAGCGGGTGCGGGCTCAGTTCCACCCACCCGATGCCCAGCAGCTCGGCCGCCATTCCACCGCAGGCCGTGATGACGTCGGAGACCACCAGGTCGGGCTGCAGCGCGCGCAGCCGATCTCGGTTCTGCACCGCCATCCGGGCCGCACGGTGGTGCAGTTTGGCGCCGTCGTCGGCGTCGTCATCAGCAGCGGTCGGATCGAGCCCGAGCAGTTCGGCGGCGTCCACCCCGGCGGCACGCGCGGTGTCGAGCCACTTGACACCGGTCAGCAGCGTCGGTGCGTCGCCGGCTGCCAGAAAGCGCTTGCACAAGGCGATCGCGGGGATCGCGTGACCGGGATCCGGGCCTGCTACCACTACCACTCGCATCGGCCTACCGTGCCACAGCCCCACGGGCCTAGGGTGGCAGGCATGACCGAACTGACTGACCAGCACCGCGCCGCTGAGACCGCCGAGAACATCCGCATCGTTGAAACCTTCCTCGACGCCCTCCGCGACGAGGATCTCGACGCGGCGGCCGAAGCGCTCGCCGAGGACGTCGTGTATCAGAACGTCGGGCTGCCGACCATCTACGGCCGCAGCGCCACGGTCAAGGTGTTCCGCCGCTTGTCCGGACGCGGGTCGTTCGACGTGAAGATCCACCGGATCGCCGCCGACGGCTCCGCGGTGCTCACCGAGCGCACCGACGTCCTGACGCTGGGGCCGCTGCGGCTGCAGTTCTGGGTGTGCGGAGTGTTCGAGGTGCACCACGGGCGGATCACCCTGTGGCGCGACTACTTCGACTTCCTCGACATGTTCAAGGCGACGCTGCGCGCGGTGGCGGCAACGGTGTTTCCGGCGCTGCGCCCCACGCTCTAAGGTCACGACCGTGTCAAAGCGCCCCAACCCGATTCAATACATCCGTTACTGTTACGGGCGCCCGCTGCCTCCGGAGCTGCTGGACTGGGTCCGCAACGACCTCGCGGGGCGCGGCGCCACCGTCCGGATGATCATGCGCGCCGCCGTGCCCACGACGCTGATCCTGATCCCGTTCTGGTTCCTGCCGGCCGACTTCATGACGCACTTCACCATGACGTTTCCGATCTGGTTCATGGTGATTCTGTTCGCGCATGCGCTCAACAAGGTGTGGCGCACCCACATGCTGCGCATGCACGGCCTCGATCCGGAACTCGCCAATGCCCGCAAGCGGCAGCGCGACGCCCACATCCACCGCTCCTACGTGGAGCGTTACGGCCCGCGGCCGGATTCCGTCGATCAGCGCAGCGACGACATCTAGGTGTGATCTAGACGACGCGGGGCAACTGGCCCAGTTCGTCGAACGCCTGGGCCCAGCCCAGCATCCGGTCGGTCGCTCCGGCCAACTCCTCGCGGTAGCGCCGCTGCGACATCGGGGAGTTCGCCGGGTCGCCGGTCAAAGTCGCTGAGCCGTCGTTGGCCGACGCCACCAGTTGCGCTGCGGCGGTGACCATCTCGTTGTACTGGCGGACGCCGGCACTGAGCTGCGCGGTGAAGGCGTTGATGGTCGGCACCAGGTATTGGCGGGACTGCGGACTGTCCTGCACGGCGCGCTCCATGGACACCACCTCAGCAGCGGTGGCCGCCATGGTGGACGCGGCGCGGTTGACTGCAGCCGTCAGTTCGTTGATCTCGTCGGCGGGCAGCAGTCGGCCCCGCTCAAGCACGCCCAGCAGCGAGAGCATCCCCCGCTCGGAGGCACCCAACGCGTACATCGCCGGACGCGCCGCCGACCCGGCAGCCGGCAGCCGCCGCGCGGTGGCTGCGCGCACGGCCGGCAACGGCGCGGCGCGCAGCCAGCGGTAGCGCAGCAACAACAGGGTGGCCGGCGCGGCGGCCCCCGCCGACACCAGTCCGGTGATCAGCAGCACCCACACCGGCGTCGACCAGGAGGCCAACACCGCCGTCACCAGCATCCAGAATGCGCAGGTGGCACCGAAGAACAGGCCCAGCCGCAACGCCCAGCGCCGCTTACGCAGCATCCTGGCCCGCGGATCAGCCAGTGCACCCAGCCTGGTGGCCAGGGCGTCGGCAGCCTCGCTGGCCCGGTCCACGGCACGCTGCAGCAGCGGGTGCCGGGCGCTGCCTCCGAGTGTCGCGGCCACGTCGCTACCGTCCCAGCGGATTCTCGGGGGTTGGATTCGCCCCGGACTGCGGGGCCGCCGGCGTGCCCTGGCCGGCCGCGGTGGCCGATCCGCCCGCAGGCAGCGACTCGCCGCGCATGGACGCCCGGATCTGCTCCAGGCGGGAATGACCGGCCATCTGCACTCCGGCCTGCTCGACTTCGAGCATCCGCCCCTGCACCGATCCCTGGGCGAGCTCGGCAGCTCCGATCGCGTTGGCGTAACGCCGCTCGATCTTGTCGCGCACCTCATCGAGGCTCGGGGTCGTACCCGGCGCGGCGATCTCGCTCATCGACCGCAACGATGCGCTGACCTGCTCCTGCATCTTGGCCTGCTCGAGCTGGCTGAGCAGCTTGGTGCGTTCGGCGATCTTCTGCTGCAAGACCATGGCGTTCTGCTCGACGGCCTTCTTGGCCTGCATCGCCGCGGAGAGGGCCTGGTCGTGCAGGGCCTTGAGGTCTTCGACGCTCTGTTCGGCGGTGACCAGCTGCGCCGCGAACGCCTCGGCGGCGTTGTTGTACTCGGTGGCCTTCGCGGCGTCCCCGGTGGCCGTGGCCTGGTCCGCCAAGGTCAGCGCCTGGCGCACATTGACCTGAAGCTTCTCGATGTCGGCCAGTTGGCGGTTGAGCCGCATCTCCAGTTGCCGCTGGTTGCCGATCACCTGAGCGGCCTGTTGAGTCAGGGCCTGGTGCTGGCGCTGCGCCTCTTCGATCGCCTGCTGGATCTGCACCTTGGGATCGGCGTGCTCGTCGATCTTCGAGTTGAACAGCGCCATCAGGTACTTCCACGCCTTGACGAACGGGTTGGCCATCAGTCAGCTCCGTCTGCTTGTTATCCGGTGTTGTCGCTCCGCCGGCTACCGCTGATCAATTTATCGGGTCCGGGATGCTCAGGTGGGTGTTCAAGCGTGGCGCGTCACGCTGAAACCGCCGACGCCAGCCCGCGAATCGGTGGGATCACCACCTTGGTGCCGGCATCGATGCGGGTCACTGCGGCCTGGCGCTGCGCCTGGTCGGACCGCTCGGCGTGGGCGAGGCGGGTTCCGGCATCGAAGAGCACACGCGACAGCGGGATCTGCAACGCCGCGCAGATCGCGTTGAGCAGCTCACTGGATGCCTCTTTGCGGCCCCGCTCGACCTCCGAGAGGTATCCGAGGCTGACCCGCGCGGTGTCGGACACCTCGCGCAGCGTGCGCCCCTGGGCCGTCCGGGCCTGGCGCAGCACCTCACCGACCGACTCCCGCAGCAATGTCGTCATCGTGCACTCCCCTCCCGGGTCAATCTCGGCGATCCACCGTCATCACCTCAACGCGCACCGACCCCGACGGGTTCCCGAAGTACGCGGTCAACTCGCGGCCGGGCCGCCGCGAAGGTCGGTGACCGCTGAGACCACGTAGTCGATCCCGGTCAGCACGGTCAGAATCACCGCCACGGCCATCACCGTCCAGGCCGTCACCAGCCAGGGCCCGGACAGCGGCAGGATCAGCAGGCCGATACCCACGGCCTGCACCAGGGTTTTGAGTTTGCCGCCGCGGCTGGCCGGGATCACACCTCGGTGCAGCACCGCGAACCGCAGCACGGTGATCCCGATCTCGCGGGCCAGGATCACCACCGTCACCCACCACCACAGGTCGCCGAGCATCGACAGCCCGATCAGCGCGGCGCCGATCAGCGCCTTGTCGGCGATCGGGTCGGCCAGCGCGCCGAATTCGGTCACCATGCCGTAGTTGCGTGCCAGGGTGCCGTCCAGCCGGTCGGTGATGATCGCCACGGCGAAGATGACGAACGCCGCGATCCGCGTCCTCGGATCGTGGCCGTCCTCGGCGAACAGCGCCAGCAGGAAGACCGGGACCAGCCCCAACCGCATGACGGTCAGTGCGTTCGCGAGATTGACCACGGGGACTTTCGTCACCGTCGGACCGGTTTTAGGGTGCCCCGACACGGCGTCAGAATATCTGTTGTCCAGGCCGAAACGAGAAACCGATACTGTGCAGCTGTGAATCTTGCGGCGGACCAACCGGCCCAGCGGCCTGTGGTCCGGCGCGCACGCGCCTCCGACGTCCCGGCGATCAAGCGGCTGGTGGACATCTACGCCGGCAAGATCCTGCTGGAAAAGAACCTGGTGACGCTCTACGAGTCGGTCCAGGAGTTCTGGGTCGCCGAGGACGGCGACCAGCAGGTGGTGGGGTGCGGCGCCCTGCACGTGCTGTGGTCGGACCTCGGCGAGGTACGCACGATCGCGGTGGACCCCGGGCTGACCGGGCACGGGATCGGACACGCGATCGTCGACCGCCTGCTGACTGTCGCCCGCGAGCTGGAGCTGCAGCGGCTGTTCGTGCTGACCTTCGAGACCGAGTTCTTCGCCCGCCACGGTTTCACCGAGATCGACGGAACGCCGGTGACCCCCGAGGTGTACGAGGAGCTGCAACGTTCCTATGACGTCGGGGTGGCCGAATTCCTGGACCTGAGTTACGTCAAGCCCAACACCCTGGGTAACACCCGGATGCTGCTGATCCTCTAGTCGACGATCAGATCGCGGGACCGGCGGGTGGCGCCGATGAGAAAGCTGAACTGTCCGTCGGACTCCATGCGGCCCTCCCGGACCACGGAGAGATCCGCGATTCCCTGTTTGCGGGCCTGCTCGCGGACCTGCTCCTCAGTGATCATCTCTTTGCGCATGTTCGCGTGCAGCAGCGCGCCGTCCTGGATCACCAGCAATGGACCGGGCCGCAGGAACCTGGCCACGGCCGGCCAGCGGTGCGCCATCCAGTTCAGCAGGTAGGACCAGCCGATGATCACGCCGACCAGCAAGATGCCGTCGCTGATCGATCGGTAGCCGCCGGCCATCCCGTTCTGCGCCGCGTCGGCGATCAGCACCACGACGATGAGGTCGGTGATGCCGTTGGTGCCGGCCTCGCGTTTGAGCACCACCCGCAGCATCGCGTAGATCGCGATGTAGATGACCGTCCCGCGGATGAAGATCTCCGAGGGCGGGGTATCGAAAGCGAAAAGTCGTGCCCACTCCACGCCGGGGAGATTACGCGCCCCGCTGACCGGGGCAAACTGCCGGTGTCCGGTCCGTAGCCGCACTGTGGCCGGCATGTGTCCGCACACCGGTACGCCGGGCCGGACATGAGGACTTCCGGCCCTGCCGTACGCTACCGCCACAGGAGATAGTGGTACTGACAGTTGCAGACAACTGGAGGTGGCTGTGGCCGAGTACTTGACCCCCCTGGACGCCGGATTTCTCGGGCTGGAGGATTCCGACCACAACGTCAGCATGGCCACTGGGACGCTCGCGGTGCTGGCGGGTCCGATGCCCGAGCACGCCGCGCTGGCGGCGACGCTGGCCGAGCGCCTCGGCGGGTGTACACGGTTCGGACAGCGACTGGTCCGGCACGCCCTGGATCTGGGCGCACCCGAATGGGTCGATGATCCGCACTTCGACGTCACTCACCACATCGGCCGGGTCGCGGCGCCGGCGCCCGGCGGAGACGCCGAGTTGCACACGGTGGTCGCCGACGTGATGTCGTGGCGTCTGGACCGCGACCGTCCGCTCTGGGAGATCTGGGTGATCGGCGGTCTCAGCGACGATCGGTGGGCCCTGCTGATGAAGGTGCACCACTGCATCGCCGGCAGCGCCGCAGCCGCGCACATGCTCACCGGGCTGTCCGACAGCGGTATGAGCCACCACCGGCCCGGTACCGCCGCGCCGCCCGCCGCCGACCGGCCGGGGCACGCCCGGCCGCTGCTGGACCTCAATCCGCTGCATTGGGTGTACAACCTGCGCGGCGTCGTCGAACTTGCCAGCGGCCTGCTACAGCCGGCGTCGTCGCCGCTCAACGGTCCGATCACCAGCCGGCGCCGCTACAGCGCCGCACGGGTGCCGCTCGACGGCATCGAACAGGTGTGCCGGGCGTTCGAGGTGACCGTCGACGACGTGGTGCTGGCGGCGCTGACCGAGAGCTACCGCGACTTCATGATCCGCCGCGGTGAAGTTCCCGAGCCCGATTCGCTGCGCACCCTGGTTCCGTTCTCGCCGTCGTCCCCCGACGCCGCGCCGACCTCCGAGAGCCGGGCTTCGGTGCTGCTGCCCCGGCTGCCGGTCGAGGAGTCGAACCCGATCCGGCGGCTGCTGGCGGTGCGTTCCCGGCTGGCGCAGGCCAAGGCCGGCGGGCAGCGGCACGCCGCGCGTGCCGTCATCTCCGCGGCCGGCATGCTTCCCGTCGCGTGGTCGGGGTGGGCGGCCCGGCTGTTCGGCCAACTCCGCCAGCGCGGGGTCGTGGCGCTGGCGACCAATGTCTCAGGCCCGGCAGAGCCGTTGCAGATCATGGGATGCGACGTGGTTCAGGTGCTGCCCGTGCCCCCGATCGCGATGCAGCTGCGCGCCGGCGTCTCGGCTCTGAGTTATGCCGGGAACCTATTCATCGGGGTGCTGGCCGACTTCGAGTTCGCCGCGGTCGACGAACTGGCCCGGGGCCTGGAGGCTGCGGTGGCCCGGCTGGTGGCGCGCAGCCGACGACGCAAGCCGCTCCGCGACTGGCACGGCCTGGCATTGGTGCGCAGCGCGTAAGGCTCCCCGGGTACGGTTGCCCGGCCGTCTTCGGCACAGGGCGCCGGCTAGAAGTCTTCGCCGTCCCCGGTGTCCGGCTCGCCGCCGCCGCGAATGGCCATCAGAGTGGCCGCCAGCTCGTCGGGCTTGACCAGAACCTGCCGCGCCTTGGAGCCCTCGGAGGGTCCGACGATGCTGCGGGTCTCCATCAGGTCCATCAGCCGGCCGGCCTTGGCGAATCCCACCCGCAGCTTGCGCTGCAGCATCGAGGTGGAACCGAACTGGCTCGACACCACCAGCTCGACGGCCTGCAGGAAGACCTCCATGTCGTCGCCGATGTCGGGGTCCACGTCGGCGCGGTCGCCGCCGGCCTTCACCGCGGTGACGCCCTCGGTGTACTCGGGCTCTGCCTGGTCCTTGCAGGCGCTGACCACGGCCTGGATCTCCTCGTCGGAGATGAACGCGCCCTGCAACCGGATCGGTTTGTTCGCGCCCATCGGCAGGAACAGACCGTCGCCCATCCCGATCAGCTTCTCGGCGCCGGGCTGATCCAGGATGACCCGGGAATCGGTGAGCGAGGAGGTGGCGAACGCCAGCCGGGACGGCACATTGGTCTTGATCAGACCGGTGACGACGTCCACCGACGGCCGCTGGGTGGCCAGCACCAGGTGGATGCCGGCGGCGCGGGCTTTCTGGGTGATCCGCACGATCGCGTCCTCGACATCGCGGGGAGCGGTCATCATCAGGTCGGCGAGCTCGTCGACCACCGCAAGGATGTAGGGGTAGGGCCGGTAGACCCGTTCGCTGCCCAGCGGCGTGGTGATCTCCCCGGAGCGGACCTTGTCGTTGAAGTCGTTGATGTGGCGCACCCGGGATGACTTCATGTCCTGGTAGCGCTGCTCCATCTCCTCGACCAGCCAGGCCAGCGCGGCGGCCGCCTTCTTGGGTTCGGTGATGATCGGGGTGATCAGGTGTGGAATGCCTTCGTAGGGCGTCAGTTCCACCATCTTCGGGTCGATCAGGATCATCCTGACCTCTTCGGGGGTGGCGCGCGCCAGCAGTGACACCAGCATGGAGTTGACGAAGCTGGACTTGCCCGAGCCGGTGGAGCCGGCCACCAGCAGGTGCGGCATCTTGGCCAGGTTGGCGCAGATGAAGTCGCCCTCGATGTCCTTGCCCAGGCCGATCACCAGCGGGTGGTGGTCGGAGCGGGTGGACGGCGCGGTCAGCACGTCGGCCAGCCGCACCAGTTCGCGGTCGGTGTTGGGCACCTCGATACCGACGGCGGACTTGCCCGGAATCGGCGCGAGCATCCGCACGCTCTCGGTGGCCACCGCGTAGGCGATGTTGCGCTGCAGGGCGGTGATCTTCTCGACCTTGACCCCCGGCCCCAGTTCCACCTCGTAACGGGTGACGGTGGGTCCGCGGGTGCAGCCGGTGACCGCCGCATCGACCTTGAACTGCTCCAGCACCGAGGTGATCGCGTCGGCCATCTGGTCGTTGGCGGCAGTGCGTGTCTTCGGGGGATCACCGGCGACCAGCAGGCTCAGTGCGGGCAGCGTGTAGGGACCCTCGACCACCCGGTCGAGGACGACCGTGGTGTCGGTGGGCGCGGCCGCCTTGGGCGCCTTGGGCGCCTTGCGGCGCACGGGCTTGACCGGAGGTGGCGGCGCCTCCGGCTCTTCCTCGAGCGGGTAGTTGTCCAGCGGGGATCGCGATTGCCAGTCCGGGGCGTCCGGCGCAGCCTCGGGCGCCGCCGCGCCGAACCGGCTCACACCGCCGGTCGGGCCGGCGGCCCCGGCGTCGTGGCCGTCGGCAGCGGCGCCGGGGTGGCCCTGGCCGTAGTCCTGATCCGCGTAGGCCTCGCCGTCGTATTCGTCGTGGTAGTCGTCATCGCCGTATTGCTCGGCATCGTCGTAGTCGCCGTAGTCGTCATAGTCGTCGTAGTCGCCGCGGAACATCGTCCGCAGGGCCTCCGGCGCCTCGCGCAGGGTGGTCCCGGTGAGCAACAGCACGCCGAACAGCACACCGATGCACAACAGCGGTGCGGCGATCCACGCCGTGAGCCCGTCGGCGAGCGGGCCGCCGATCGCAAATCCCACGAACCCGGCGCCGTGCAGACGCCCGTCGGGACTCTGCGGCGAACCCGACCACAGGTGCCACAGACCCAGCAGCGGCAACGCGATCATGGCCGAGCCGAGGATCAGCCGGGGCCGGTTCTCCGGGTCTGGTTCGGTGCGCATCAGCAGCACGGCGGCGCCCGCGGCCAAGACCGGCAGCAGCACCACCGCCCCGCCGATCACGGCGCGCAGACCGGTGTCGATCCACGCGCCGACCGGCCGGGCGGCATCCAGCCAGCAGCTCGCCGCGGTCACCACGGCCAGGGCCAGCAGCGCCAGCGCGATGCCGTCGCGGCGATGTCCGGGGTCGATGTCGTGCGCGCGACCGACAGAACGTGCGGCGCTGCCGGCGCCCTTGGCCACCATCAGCCAGGTCGCACGGGCAACGCGCCCGAAGGCCATACCGACCGCCACCGGACGCGACGGCTGCGGCGCGGCGCGGCGCGCCTTGGCCGGCCGAGCAGCCCGCGCTCCCCCCTTAGCGGCCTTCGACCT
This sequence comes from Mycobacterium sp. UM_Kg1, assembly GCF_000972925.1. Taxonomy (NCBI): domain Bacteria; kingdom Bacillati; phylum Actinomycetota; class Actinomycetes; order Mycobacteriales; family Mycobacteriaceae; genus Mycobacterium; species Mycobacterium sp. UM_Kg1. Next base: position 54,650 of record NZ_JRMK01000007.1, read on the forward strand.
GGTCGTTCGGGTGCCAGAACGCGCAGGGGCCCTACTAGCGGTCTTACTAGCCATATGGGCAAGCCTAGTCGCAAATACCCCATCTGCACCATAAGCCACACTGACCCCGAGCGACCCGTTCGCCGCACGTCCGGCGCCCGGCTGGGTAGGGTGACCGGGGAATCCCCCTCTGCCAAGGAGTCGCACATGCCCGTGGTCGTCGTCGCCACCTTCGCCGTCAAGCCGGAATCGGTCGAAACCGTCCGCGAAATCTGCACCAAGGCGGTGGCGCAGGTACACCAGGAGCCCGGCTGCGAGCTGTACTCCCTGCACGAGGCCGACGGGGCCTTCGTGTTCATCGAGCAGTGGGCCGACGGTGAGGCCCTCAAGGCGCACTCGACCTCGCCGGCCTCCGGCGAACTGTTCGGCAGCCTCAGCGAGCACCTGGCCGGCGCACCCGAGATCAAGTTGCTCAACGCCGTGCCCGCAGGCGACCCGGCCAAGGGCCAACTGCGGTCGTGACGGCCCGGCCGTCGGACAAGGCACAGCAGGGCAAGGTCGCGCTGATCACCGGCGCGGCCCGCGGCCAGGGTCGCGCTCATGCCCTGCGGCTGGCCGCCGACGGCGCCGACATCATCGCCGTCGACCTGTGTGATCAGATCGACAGCGTGCCCTATCCGCTGGCCGTCGCCGAGGACTTGGCGACGACGGCGGAGCTGGTCGAACGCACCGGCGCGCGCGTCGTGGCCCGGCAGGCCGACGTGCGGGACCAGGCGGCACTGGGTGCCGCGGTGCAGGCCGGACTCGACGAGCTGGGCCGGGTCGACATCGTGGTGGCCAACGCCGGCATCGCCCCGATGGCCGCAGCCGACGGCTGGCGTGACGTCATCGACGTCAACCTGACCGGCGCCTACCACACCATCGAAGCGGCACTTCCGGCGATGATCGCCCAAGGCGAGGGCGGCTCTATCGTGCTGATAAGCTCAGTCGCGGGCCTGGCCGGCATCGGCAGTCACGACGCGGGCGCGATCGGTTACGCCGCGGCCAAGCACGGGCTGGTGGGGTTGATGCGGGTCTACGCGAACCTGCTGGCGCCGCACAGTATTCGGGTGAACTCGGTGCATCCGGCCGGGGTCGATACGCCGATGATCAACAACGACTACGTGCGGGGCTGGCTCGCGGAGCTCACCTCCGCGACGGGCTCGCCACCGGACATGGGCAATGCGCTGCCGGTGGCGGTGCTGCAACCGGAGGACATCGCCAATGCGGTGGCCTGGCTGGTCTCCGACGCGGCCCGCTACGTCACCGGCATCGCCGTTCCCGTCGACGCCGGCTTCGTCAACAAGCGATGAGCCGCGACAAGCGTTAGGCCCGCGACCCGCCCAAACCGTCCGCCACGCCGAAACACGCAGCGGCTGTGACGGATCAGATCTCGAGCACCGTCGGCACGATCATCGGCTGTCGCCGGTAGGTCTCCCCGACCCACTTGCCCACCGTGCGGCGCACCGCCTGGGCGATCCGGACCGGGTCGGTGACCCCTTCTGCGGCGAGCGACTCCAGCTCCGCCTCAACCTTGCGCACCGCCGGCTCCAGCGCCTTGGGATCTTCGGAGAAACCACGCGAATGCAGGTGCGGCGCAGCCAACGGCTTTCCGGTGCCGCGGCGCAGTACCACCGTTATCGCGACGAATCCGCTCGACAGGATCAGCCGCTCCCCCAGCGTCGCGTCGCCCACGTCGCCGTCGACGAGTCCGTCGACGAACATCTTGCCGACCGGAACCGCGCCGGCGATGCGGGCCTGCCCGGCGACCAGATCGACGCTGACCCCGTTCTCGGCCAGCAGGATCGAGTCCTCCGGCACCCCGGTACGGGCGGCCAGCGCGGCGTTGGCCCGCAGCATCCGCCAGGTGCCGTGGACGGGCATCACATTGCGCGGCCGGATCCCGTTGTAGAGGAACAGCAGCTCGCCGGCGTACGCATGCCCAGAGACGTGCACACGGGCGGCGGCGTTGGTGACCACCCGGGCGCCGATCTTGGCCAGGGCGTCCAGCACGCCGAAGACCGCTTCCTCGTTGCCGGGGATCAGCGACGACGACAGGACCACCAGGTCACCGGCGGTCAGCGTGATCGACCGGTGCTCGCCGCGCGACATGCGCGACAGCGCCGACAGCGGCTCGCCTTGAGTTCCGGTGGTGACCAGCACCACCTTGTCCGGCGGCATCATCTCGGCGGCCCCGATGTCCACCAGATCCGAGTCGGCCACCCGCAGGAAGCCCAAGTCCTTCGCGATGCCCATGTTGCGCACCATCGACCGGCCGACGAAGGCCACCCGCCGGCCCTGTGACACCGCGGCATCGACGATCTGCTGCACCCGGTCGACGTTGGAGGCAAAACAGGCGACGATCACCCGACCCTCGGCCCCGCGGATCAGCCGATGCAGGGTGGGCCCGACCTCGCTCTCGCTCGGCCCGACCCCGGGGATCTCGGCGTTGGTGGAGTCGCACAGGAACAGGTCCACGCCCTGGTCACCCAGCCGGGACATGCCGGGCAGGTCGGTGGGGCGCCCGTCCGGTGGCAGCTGGTCGAGTTTGATGTCGCCGGTGTGCAGCACCGTGCCCGCGCCGGTATGCACCGCGATGGCCAGCGCGTCCGGGATCGAATGGTTCACCGCGAAGTATTCGCATTCGAACACGCCGTGGGTGCTGCGCTGGCCTTCTGCCACCTGAACGAACACCGGCTTGATGCGGTGCTCCCGGCACTTGGCGGCGACCAATGCCAGCGTGAACTTCGAACCGACCACCGGGATGTCGGCCCGCAGTTTTAGCAGGAACGGGATGGCGCCGATGTGGTCCTCGTGGGCGTGGGTGAGCACCAGCGCCTCGACGTCGTCGAGCCGGTCGGCGATGTGGCGGATGTCGGGCAGGATCAGGTCCACGCCGGGCTCGTCGTGGCCGGGGAACAGCACGCCGCAGTCGATGATCAGCAGCCGGCCGAGGTGCTCGAAAACGGTCATGTTGCGGCCGATTTCGCTGATTCCGCCCAGCGCGGTGACACGCAGCCCGCCTTCGGCCAACGGACCCGGCGGAGTGAGATCCTCGGTCACGTGTGCCTCACCCGAGGACGGCCGCGGCGCGCATGTCGATGGCCAGTTCCTCGACCTCCGCGGCGGAGGCCGGCACCATGGGCAACCGGGGGTCGCCTACCTCGAAGCCCTGCAACCGCAGGCCGGCCTTGACGAAGGTCACCCCGCCCACCCGGCCCATCGCATTGGACAGCGGGGCGATCGAGACGTTGATCTTGCGGGCGGTCTCGACGTCGCCGGCGGTGTAGGCGGCGAGCATGTCGCGCAGCTGCCCGGCCGCGAAGTGCGACACCACGCTGACGAATCCGGTCGCGCCCATGGCCAGCCAGGGCAGGTTCAGCGCGTCATCGCCGGAGTAGTAGGCCAGGCCGGTCTCCGCCATGATCTGCGCCCCGGCGTGCAGGTCGCCCTTGGCGTCCTTGATGGCCACGATGTTGGGGTGTTCGGCCAGCTCGAAGATGGTGTCGGGAGCGATCGGCACCACCGAGCGGGCCGGGATGTCATACAGCATCACCGGCAGCGAGCTGGCGTCGGCGACGGCGGTGAAGTGCGCCAGCAACCCGGCCTGCGACGGACGCGAGTAGTACGGCGTCACCACCAGCAGGCCATGCGCCCCGACCCCGGCGCACGCCTCGGCCAGCCGCACGCTGTGCTCGGTGTCATTGCTGCCGGCGCCGGCGATGATGCGGGCCCGGTCGCCGACCGCCTCGACCACCGCACGCACTGTCTCTTATACACA
>NZ_JRMK01000008.1:0-52429 GCF_000972925.1 Mycobacterium sp. UM_Kg1
CCGGGTGGTCAAACACCGCCGGTGCAGGATTCGCGCCGGCAGCCCAGGCCGCGCAACCGTTTCAGGGGCTGAAGGTCTTCGATCTCAGTACCTTCTGGGCCGGTGCGTACCTCACCTGCTACCTGGGCGCGTTCGGTGCCGATGTCGTCAAGGTCGAGTCGATCCAGCGGCCTGACGGACACCGCTACTCCGGCTCACTGCTACGCGACGGCGACGACTGGTACGAACGCGGCCCACTCTGGCAGGGTACGAACCTCAACAAGCGGGACATCACCCTGGACCTCTCGTCGGAAGCGGGGCGCGAACTCGCGCTGCGGATGGCCGCCGAGGCTGACGTGGTGGTGGAGAACTACTCGCCGCGGGTCGTTGAGCAGTTCGGTCTGGACTACGACTCTCTGGCGGCGGCGAACCCCGGGGTGATCATGGTGCGGATGCCCGGCTTCGGACTGGCCGGGCCGTGGCGCGACTACGTCGGTTGGGCATTGAACATCGAACAACTGTCCGGGATGTCGGCGTCGACGGGATACCCGGACGGTCCGCCGTGCAACCTGCAGGGCCCAGCCGATCCGATCGCGGGCGTCCACGCCGCGGTGGCGCTGCAGGCGGCGCTCGAACACCGGAGTCGGACCGGCGAAGGCCAACTCATCGAGGTGGCGCAGATCGAGGTCGGCGCCGCCGTGGCCGCCGAGCCCGTCATCGAGTACTCCCTGACCGGTCAGCTTCCCGAACGCGAGGGCAATCGCCACCGCGAGTACGTTCAGGGTGTCTATCCGACGGCGAGCGGCGACGACTGGATCGCGCTTTCGATACGCGATGACGCGGATTGGGCCGCGTTCGCCGAAGCTGCCGGGCAACCAGCCCTCGTCGACGATGCGCGATTCGCCACAGCTCAGGCGCGACGGACAAACCACGACGCCGTCGATGCCGTTGTCGCGAACTGGACCGGTGGTTGTGACCCCGATGCCGCGGTGGCGGAACTGAGCCGCCGCGGGGTACCCGCCGAACGGGTGCTGACACCCGACCGTATGTATGACGTCGAGCAGCTGGATGCCCGGGGGTTCTACCAGGAGCTGCGCCATCCGATCACCGGCGACCATCGCTATCCCGGCTGGCCCTTTCAGATATCACCGGGACCCCGCCTGCACCACCGCTCGGCTCCGCCCACCCTCGGCCAGCACAATGCCGAGGTGCTGTCGGAGCTGGGCCTGACCGCCCAGCAGATCGATGCGCTGCGCGCCGGCGAGGTGATCGGGGAGCGTCTTCGGGAACGCTAGCGCCGGCGGACGAGAGTGCATCAGAAGTCGACGACACGTTCGGCGCACGATGTGAGAATCGTCATTTACAGTATTTGAAAGGTCCACTTCACTGTCGCGGAGGGGCGGTCGATGGCCATGACCAACGGTCGGGGGAGCCTACTGCGCGCAGGCGTGGGGCTTGCCACCGTCGTTGCCATCGGGTCGGTCATTTGGTTTGCCGCTCAACTGTTCAACGGGGCCCTGTTCGACCATTCGGTACCGGTCACCGTCATCGCCGACCGTGCCGGGCTGATGATGAACCCGGCGGCAAAGGTCAAGATGCGCGACGTCGAGGTCGGCAGGGTCGCCTCGATCAGGGAAGGCGATGACGGCAGTGCGGTCATTCGTCTGGCCATCGATCCGGCCAGCCTCAAACTCATTCCGGCCAACGTGTCGGTCGACATTTCGGCGACTACGGTTTTCGGGTCCAAGTATGTGCAGCTGACACCCCCGCGGACCGCGGCCGTGGGCACCTTGCGAGCCGGTGAGGTCCTCGCCGCCGACCGGGTCACCGTGGAGGTCAACACCGTCTTCCAGCAGCTCAACGAGGTGGTCTCGGCGGTGCAACCCGAAAAGCTGAACACCGTGGTCACCACGCTGGCCGCCGGCTTGGGCGGTCGCGGACAACAGCTGGGTGACACCATCGCCGACGCCGACGGACTGCTGGACCGGCTGCGACCAAGCCTGCCCAGCCTTCGCCACGACCTGGCCGCGACACCGGCAGTGGTGAGCACGTTTGCTGATGTGACACCCGATCTGATGACAACACTGCGGAATTCGAGTCGGCTCAGTGCCCTGGTGGTCGATCAGCAGGCGAATCTGGAGCGCTCCCTGGTCAGCCTGGTCGGCTTGGCCGACGCCGGCAACGATGTCATCGGCGGTAACCGGGGCGCCCTGTCCGATACCCTGCGTCTGCTGGTGCCGACCACCGATCTGCTGAACCGTTACAACCCGGCCCTGTACTGCCTGCTGAGCGGCCTGATCCCGTTGGTCAAGGCCCCGCCGCTGCGCCTGCCCGGCGCGGAGGTCAGCACCGGGTTCACGTGGGGAGTCGAACGCTACCGCTACCCACAGGATCTGCCGAAGGTGGCGGCCACCGGTGGACCGCAGTGCGTGGGGCTACCCGTTCAGTTCGAGAAGCGCACGCCCTACGTGGTTGCCGATACCGGCGCCAACCCGTACCGCTACGGCAACCCCGGCATCGTGCTCAATGCCGATGGACTCAAGCAGGCGCTGTTCGGGCCGACCGACGGCCCTCCGCGCAACAGCATGCAGATCGGCCATCCGGGATGAACGGTGCGGTAAGGACGCTCGTCAAGTTCGGTGCGTTCGCTGTGGTCATGTTCCTGGTGACGGTCGCTCTGGTGGTGGTGTTCAGCGAGTACCGTGGCGGCCGGGCCAACGCCTATTCCGCGATATTCGCCGACACCTCGGGGTTGAAGTCCGGTGATTCGGTACGCGCGGCGGGTCTGCGAGTGGGCACTGTGACCGGGGTTTCTCTCAAGCCGGACAAGACCGTGGTGGTCGAGTTCGACGCGGAACCGTCGGTCGTCCTGACCGTCGGAAGCCGGGTGGCCGTGCGCTACCTGAACCTGGTGGGCGACCGCTACCTGGAGTTGGTCGATGCGCCCGGTTCCACCGCTGTCCTTCCGGCGGGCAGTCGCATACCGATCGACCAGACGGCGCCGGCTCTGGATCTCGATGTGCTGCTGGGGGGCCTCAAACCGGTGATCCAGGGGCTCAATCCGGCAGACGTCAACACGCTCACGGCGTCTCTCGTGCAGATCATGCAGGGGCAGGGACCCACGATGGAGTCGCTGTTCTCCAAGACGTCGTCGTTCACCAACGCTTTGGCGGACAACCAGCAGGTGCTCGAGCAGTTGATCGACAACCTCAACACAGCGATGGCCTCGATGTCACGCGACGGTGAGCATTTCGCCGGCGCCGTTCGGCGGCTGGATCGACTGGTCGGCGAACTGGCACAGGAACGCGAGCCGATCGGCGCCGCGATCGATGCGCTGAGCGCCGGAACCACGTCACTTGCACACCTGCTCACGCAGGCACGGCCCCCGCTGACCGCGACGATCGCTGAGCTGGGACGGCTGGCCCCCAACCTCGAGGGCGGCAACGACGACCTGGAAGCCGCCCTGATCAAGGCACCCGACAACTATCGCAAACTCGCCCGGATCGGGGCATACGGCAGTTTCCTGAACTACTACCTGTGCGGCATCCAGATCCGGGTGAGCGATCTGCAGGGGCGAACCGCGGTGTTCCCGTGGATCAAACAGGAAACCGGAAGGTGTGCCGAGGCGCCATGATCAGATACCGCGGTGCACATCTGGCGCGGGGCGGCATCCTCGGGTCCGTCGTCATCCTGCTGGTCATTGCGGTGGGCATGCGACCGGAACTCTTTGCCGAATGGGCCACCGCTGCTCGCTACCAGGCGGAATTCGTCGAGGCGGGAGGACTCAGCGTCGGCAACAAGGTGACGGTTTCGGGAATCAAGGTCGGATCGGTCACCGAGGTCTCCCTGGTGCGTGGCCGGGCGATGGTGGACTTCACCGTCGAGCGCAAGGTCGTGCTGGGATCGGAGACCACCGCCCACATCCGAACCGGGACCCTGCTCGGTGAGCGAATCCTCACGCTCGAGTCCGCCGGCCCCGGGGTGCTCGCTCCCCGGGCGGTGATTCCGGCCGCGCGGACGGCATCACCTTACGCACTGTCGGAAGCCGTCGGCGAACTGACGGCCAACACCGCCGGAACCAGCCTCGACACTCTGAACCAATCACTGGACGCGCTTGCCGACACCATCAACGAGATCGCTCCCCAACTCGGTCCCACGTTCGACGGACTGACCCGCCTGTCGAAATCGCTCAACAGTCGCAATCAGCAGGTGAGCGCCCTGTTGGACTCCACCCGGAAGGTCGTCGCGACCCTCGCCGACAACAGCCGCCAGGTCAACCAACTGATCCTCAACTCCAACGATCTCCTGGCGGTCCTGGTGCCGCGGCGGCAGGCCATCGTCGGTCTGCTTCATGCGACCTCCGCGCTGTCCCGGGAGCTGTCGGCGCTGATTGCCGACAACGAGCAGGAGCTGGCACCGATGCTGGCGAAGCTGAACTCCGTAACGGCGGTGCTGGAAAGGAATCGGGACAATCTGGCCGAGGCTCTTCCCGGTCTCACCAAATACCTGTCCACCCTTAGCGAGATCGTCTCCAACGGACCGTATTACACCGCGTACGTGCCGAACCTGATCCCGGGACAGTTCACCCAGGCATTCCTGGACTACATGTTCGGGTTCCGCAGGGGTGTCAACGCCGGCCAGCCTCCCGACAACGCCGGGCCCCGCGCGGAGCTACCCCTGCCGTACAACGGAATTCCGGAACGGCCGTGATGACACCGAAAAACATGCCACAAAGAATGGTTGCGGCAGCGGCGATGATTCTGGTCGCGGTGCTGCTCGCCGGGGCCGGCTTGGTCATCCGCGGGACCGTATTCACACCCAAGACGTTCAGCGCGGCGTTCACCAAGGCCACCGGCATCTACCCGGGAGACCAGGTGCGGGTGGCCGGCGTGAAGGTCGGCTTGATCAAGTCCATCCAGGCCGAGGGCGATCGGGTGGTGCTCACCTTCACGGTCGCCCGTGACGTACCGGTTCCCGCGCAAGCATCGGCGATCATCGTGGCCCCGAACCTGATCTCCGCGCGGTACGTGCAGCTGACTCCGGCCTATGTGGACAGTGGGCCCACCCTGCCCGACGGGGCGGTTATTCCGCTGGAGCGCACAGGCATTCCCGTGGAATGGGATGAGGTCAAGGAGCAGCTCAACAGGCTGGCCACCGAACTCGGCGCCGGCGACGGCGTCACGGGCACATCGCTGTCTCGGTTGGTCGACAGCACGGCCGCCGCTTTTGCCGGCAACGGTGACAAGTTCAGGGAGACGCTGCGTCAGCTGGCGGGGACGGGCCGTATCCTCGCCGAAGGCAGCGGTGACCTGGTCGAGACGATCAAGAATCTCGCCACCTTCATCGGCGCCCTGCGCGACAGCAACACCCAGATCGTGCAGTTCCAGGATCGACTGGCAACGCTGACCAGCGTCATCGACGGCAGCAGATCCGACCTTGATGCGGCGTTGGCCGACGTCTCCGGGATCGTCGAAGATGTGCGACGTTTCGTCAGCGGCACGCGTACCGGTGCCGGCGAGCAGATCCAGCGACTGGCCACTGTCACCCAAGTGCTCGTCGACGGGCAGCGGAACCTCGAGCAGCTCCTCCATGTCAGTCCGACCGCGATCGCCAACACGCTCAACTTCTTCGATCCCCGGGACGGCGGGATCGTGGGCACCTTCGCGTTCGCCAACTTCGCCAATCCGCTGAAGTTCATCTGCGGGGCGATCGGTGCGATAGAGAACGTCACAGCGACGGAGTCGGCGAAGCTGTGCGCTCAATACCTCGGACCGGCGCTGAACGCCATGGACTTCAACTATCTGCCCTTCGGCGTCAACCCCTTCTTGGCCGCGGTGCCGCCGGCGCAGGACTACATCTACAGCGATCCCGAACTGGCCCCGGGTGGATCCGGTCCACCCCCGGGACCGCCGGAGACCCCACCTGCGGTGTCGGCCTACACCGGCGCCAACAACGATGTCCCCCCGCCGGCGGGGTACGTTCCGCTGCCGCCCGGTCCGAGCAGTCTGCCCGAGCTGCTGCTGCCTGGACAGCCCAACGACGAGGGCGCGGGCCGATGAGGGCAGCGCAGATCATCAATCGGGTGACCGCTCTGGCCTGCTGCGTAGCGGTGGCGACGGTCGGCTGCGGATTCCGGGGGATCAACTCCCTGCCCCTGCCCGGTACTGTCGGCACCGGGCCGACGGCGCTGCTCTATCACCTTCAGGTCGCCAACATCGGCACTCTGGAAGCCAATTCGCCGGTCATGGTCGAGAACGTGGTGGTAGGCAGTGTTCGCCAGATGCGGTTCAACGACTGGCATGTCGATGTCGACGTGACGGTACGTCCGGGGACCCGGGTGCCCGCCAATGCCGTTGCCACCGTGGGTCAGACAAGCCTGCTCGGTTCGATGCATGTGGCCCTGGACCCGCCGCTGGGATCGGCTCCGGTGGGAGTCCTGGAACCCAACTCGACGATTCCGCTGTCGGCGACCTCGTCCTACCCCTCCACCGAGCGGACACTCGCATCGCTGTCGGCGCTGGTCAACGGGGGCGGCCTCGGGCAGATCGGCGACATCGTGCACGGCGTCAACACCGCACTGTCGGGACGTGAACCCCAAGTCAGAGAACTGTTGGGACGGCTGGAGGAATTCGTCGACCTGTTCGATCAGCAGCGCGGTGATGTCATCGAATCCCTCAAGGCACTTGATCGGCTGTCCGGACAGCTGGCTACCCAGCGCGAAGTGATGTCGTCGGCCCTGCGCAGTCTTCCGGCGGCCCTGGACGTGCTGATACAACAGCGTCCCACGTTCACCTCGGCGCTGGAGAAGTTGAGCCGGCTGGGGGATACGGCACGCACTCTGGTCGACGCATCTCAAGCAGATCTGGTCGCGGATCTGGAGAAGCTCGCACCGACACTGAAGGCCCTCGCCGATGTCGGACCTGAGATCGCCGCCGTACTCGGCTATCTGCCCACCGCCCCGTTCAGCCAGAACATCGTCGACCGCGGAGTTCGAGGCGATTACATGAATCTGTTCGTCATCCTCGATTTCACGACGGCGCGGCTGAAGCGAACTCTGCTGGCCGGCACGCGCTTCGAAGACCAGAACGCGCAACTCGTACCGGCGCCCGGCGACATCGGCTACGACGCGTATTACACCCGCAATCCCCTGGGCGCCCCCATCTCCCCGCCGCCGGCCACCTGGGAGGAGGCGCTGAAGATTGCGCCACCACCACAACCGGGCGGTGGTGGCTGATGTACCCCCGCCTGGTGCGAGTCCAATTGATCATCTTTGTCATTGCCTCGATCATCGGTGTCGCGGTCATGGCCTTCGGCTATCTGCGACTGCCGGTCCTGCTTGGGATGGGACGCATCACCGTCACCCTCGAACTCCCCTCCGGCGGAGGGCTTTACCAATTCGGCAATGTGACATATCGGGGAGTGCAGGTCGGGGTCGTCGTGGACGTCGCACTGACCCCGTCCGGAGCCGAAGCCACACTCTCGCTGGAAACCAGCCCGCGGATACCTGCCGATCTGATTGCGGAGGTGCACAGCCTGTCGGCCGTGGGCGAGCAGTACGTTGATCTGTTGCCGCGCGGGTCGGGGCCACCATATCTGGAGAACGGCTCCGTGATCTCGATGCGCAACAGTACAGTCCCGCAGCCCGTTGGCCCCCTCCTCGACAACGCCAGTGCTCTTCTGAAGAGCCTGCCCAAGGACAAGATCGCCGCGTTGCTCGACGAGTCGGCCAAGGGGCTCGCCGATGCCGGTTACGACATCGGATCGCTGATCGATTCGGCGGCCGGTATCTCGCGTGCCTCCCACAGCGTGACAGAGCAGATCCTGTCACTCATCGAGGACAGCGCGCCACTGCTGGACGGCGCGGCGCAGTCGGCCGACGCAACCAGAGTCTGGGCACGCGCAATGGCCGGTGTCACCGATCAGGTCGTCGCCGACGAACCGCATGTGCGCACTCTGCTCACGCAGGGGCCGGCCGCACTTGACGAGGTCTCGCGGCTGCTGGAGGACGTCAAACCCACGTTGCCGGTGTTATTGGCCAACCTGACCAGCCTCGGCCAGGTCGCAGTCACCTACAACCCTTCGTTGGAACAACTCTTGGTGCTTGTTCCGCCGTTTTTCGGGGGAATGGGCGCGTTGTCGCACATCGCGAACGCGACGGGATATCCGCTGGGCGACTTCCGGGTGGGGCTCAATGATCCGCCGCCGTGCACGGTGGGCTTCCTGCCGCCGTCGCAATGGCGCTCGCCGGCCGACACGACCACCATCGATACGCCGGACGGGTTGTACTGCAAGCTGCCGCAGGATTCGCCGATTCTGGTTCGGGGCCTGCGTAATCTGCCGTGTATGGCGCACCCCGGTAAGCGTGCCCCGACCGTGGAGATATGTGACAGCGACAGACCGTTCCAACCCATCGCTATGCGCCAGCACGCCCTGGGCCCGTATCCGCTCGACCCCAATCTGCTCGCCCAGGGCATCCCGGCTGACAGCCGGGTCGACGAGGGGGACCGACTTTACGTGCCCATCGAGCCAACTCCACTGCCGCCGGATGTGCGTCCCAGCTCGGCGCACACCACCGCCGATGACGGTCCCCGGATCGCCGTGGCCACCTATGATCCGCAGTCAGGTCGCTACCTGGGTCCCGATGGTGTCGTCCGCAGCCAAGCGGATCTGAAAGTGTCCACCGCCCAACAGAGTTGGCGGGACCTTGTGCTACGAGACGGATGAACTATGCGTGGAATGATCCTGACAACGGCCGCGCTGGCGGGGCTGATGGCGATGGGCCCGCCGGCGCATGCCGACCCGAACAAGTACGCAGTCAACGGACGGTTCACGGTGATCTCGGACGGACAGTGGGCCAAGACGAATGACCGGTACGCCGACGAGTTGACCGTGACGAGCACCTGGACGATCACAACGAGTTGCACCACGGTACTCGTGTGCTCCGGCCGGGTGAGCAGTGATCAGGGCTGGACGGCGGACGTGAGCTACACCAAGCCGATGTGGTACGTGACACGCCGCATTGAGAACTGGATGACCTGCCCGGACGGTACGTCGGTCGATGGACAGCAGACGTTCAAGTTCTTCGTCGACCAGTACGCCTTGCCGTTTCTCCGCGGCTGGGACAACACCGTCGGCCCCAGCGGAGCGTGCGGAGTCAACAAGGTGCTCAATATCGAGATGCCGTTGAAGCTGATCCCGTTGGATTAGTCGACCATCAACGCGATGGTGTCCACCACGCACGCGGGCCGGTCGGCCCCGTCCACCTCCACCGACACCCGCACTGTGGCCTTGGCGCCCTTCTTGTCCCGCTCCACCCCGATGAGTTCCGCGCCGCCCCGGATACGTGAGTCAACCGGTACCGGGGCGGGAAACCGGAGCTTGTCCACGCCGTAATTCATCTGCATCGACAGCCCCGTCACCTGGTAGATCTGCTTGACCAAGATCGGGATCAGCGCCAGGGTCAGGTAACCGTGGGCGATGGTGCGCCCGTAGGGCCCGGAGGCGGCACGCTCGGGATCGACGTGTATCCACTGGTGGTCACCGGTGGCGGCGGCGAACAGGTCGATCTGCTCCTGCGTGATGGTGTGCCAGCCGCTGTAGCCGAGGTGCTCCCCGACCCGGGCTTGCAGCTCGGCCACGCCCTGGTAGATCGTCGGCTCAGGCGGAGACTGGGTCACACCGCAACCTTGTCCAGTCGCAGCTGTTTGAGCGCGTTGCCGCCCATGATCTTCGCCTTGGCGGTGTCGGACAGGCCCTGCAGCCGATCGACGAAGCTCAAGGGCTCGCCGATGCCCTCCGGGTGCGGATAGTCAGAGCCGAACATCACGTGGTCTTCACCCATGATTTCCACGATGCCCTCGATGTCGTCTTCCAGGAACGGGTGAATATAGATGTTGCGCTTGAACACCTCCACCGGATGCTCGTCGAACTCCTTGGGCATCACGCGGTAGGCCTTCTCCAACTGGCGGAGCAGATTGCGCACCCACCCACTGCCGTTCTCCACCACCAGGACCCGGAGATCGGGGAAGCGAGACAGCGCGCCGTGGCAGATCAGCGCCGCCAGCGTGTCCTCGATGGCGCGGAACCCCATCACCACCTCGCGCAGGGCGCTGGTCTTGAAGGACAGGTACTCGTCGCCGCCCTCCCATTCCATCAGGTGCTTCTGATATCCGCTGTCGGAGGCGTGCAGCGTCACCGGCATATCTGCCGTGACGACCTCCTCCCAGAACGGGTCGAACTCGGGCAGGCCCATCGAACGCGAACCCCCGAACCGACTGGGCACCGGGGCGGGCCGCACCAGGAACGTCTTCATGCCGCGCTCGCGGCCGTAGTGGAACTCCCGAATGGCTTCCTCAACGATGGGCAGGCAGATCACCGGGGTCGCAAAGATCCGATCCTGATAGTTGAAGGTCCAGTGCTCGTACATCCATTCGTTGAGCGCGTGGATGATCGCATGGGTCAAGACGACGTCGTCGGTGGTGCGCTCCTCGATGAGGCTCGCCAGGGTCGGATACATCACGCACTGATCGATGCCCAATTCGTCCATCAACTCGAGGCGCGGGGCCGGGTACTGATAGGCGGGGATCACATCCATCGGCTCGCCGATGAACTCCCGGAAGTTGAGCCCCTCCGGGTTGTTGCCGAGGAAGTAGTCTTCGGCGCTGCCGGGGCGGGCCACCCGCGCGAACGTCGGGTTGGGGATCATGTGGCTGATGTGGTCCTTGACCACCAGCTTGGGGCGTCCGTTCACCTCGACATAGCCGACCTTGCCTCTGTGCTCCCGGGGCAGGTACTTGAGCAGAGCATCCTCTGTTTCGTACATGTGGTTGTCGATGTCGAATACCGGGTAGGGAAGCGAGCGGGCAGGCATGAGGCTGAATCCTCCTCGGACCGGTGATAATTATCATTTACACTAAGCGGAAACGACGTTATCACTCCGGCGGCCCAACATCCACATCCTTGCCGAATCAGCCCTATGACCAGGCCGCTATGACGTCTTCGGTGGAGGTCACGGTAGCCAGCAGCGACAAGGTGTTGTCGATCACCGACTCGGCGTATTCACTGGGGTAGCCCGCGACCGCGTCGCGGGGGAGGACGAACTGATAGCTTCGATTCACGGCGTCCATCACGAAGTTGGTTATCGCCACGTTCACCGAAACGCCCACGCCGACAATCGTTGTGATGCCCATGTTCCGTAACACGGAGTCGAGGTCGGTGCCCGTCATGGGGCTGAGCCCGTGGGTGCGGGTGAGCACCAGATCGGACTCGTGTGGGCCGAGCCCGGGCAGCGGTGACGCCCCGGCGCTGCCGGGGGTCAGGTCCGCGCCGAAGGAGCTGCCGGCCGCGAACAACCGGGCATTCGAATTGGATCCGCGACCGTCGGGCCGGCGCTGGATCAGGCAATGTACGACGACGACGCCCGCTGCGCGGGCCGCCGGCAGCAGCTTGGTGATGTTCGGGATGGCCTCTCGCTCCGCTTCCCGAGCCAGCATCGGCAGTCCGGCCTGGGGGCCGATCACACCGCCTTGGCACTCCTGGGTGACGAGGGCGGTGGTGTTCGGTGAGACGAGGTCACGAAGGTTCGGTCGCGGCATGAGAACACACGTTATCGTCTGAGCCAGGGCGTTTTCTAGAGGAGAGTCGATGTACCAGTGGGAGCTGTTGATCCGGGAGTCGGTGCGGCAGACATTGGCTGATTACACAGCGGCCACGGATCGTTTCGATCTGCATGCTCTCGCGGCGTGTTTCGCACGCGAGGGCGTACTGGAGTTCACCGGCGCAGACGAGCCGCTTGTTGGGCCCCCGGCGATCGAGGCCGGCCTGGCCGCAGCGATGAGCTCGCGCGATGCGGCGCGCAGGACCCCGACATTTGTGCGACATCACGTATCCAGCATCAGATTCGGATTGGTCAGCGCCGAGCGGGCCGAGGTGAGCAGCTACTTCGCCGTGCACACCGACATCGGGCTGGACCACTGGGGCCGGTACCGCGACGTATTGGTGCCCGAGAACGGCGTTTGGTTGTTCGCCCAGCGCCGGATCTCGGTGGACGCCTTCGCCGCGAACAGTCTGATGGCGGTGTGACCAGGCATTCACGCGCGGATGAATTCCTTGGCGAAGGTCTGTGCACGCTCGACGTATTCGTCGCGGTCATCGCCGGAGGGTGCGACGGTCAGCCACGTGACGCCGGCGGCGGCCAGACGGCCGATCAACGCGTGCCGTTCATCGGCAGACCGGTCTTCGTCCAGCATGTTTCCAGCCGAGAAGCAGATGTCCAGGGGGGCGCTACGGCCGACCTCGGCGGCGTAACCCCTGGCCCAGGCGATCGCCGATTCCAGTTCCTCCACGGTGGAGATCTCGGCGGTGCGAGACGCGGTGGCATAGCCGAAGGTGTTGAACGGCGCCCACCCCTGGCCCCGGTTGATCGCACGCCGAACCGCAGGCTTGCTGTTGCCGCCGATCCACACCGGTGGCCGGGTCGCCTCCGGGCGTAGCCGGACCCCGCGGGCGGCGAACGACGTCCCGGCGTAAGCGACATCTGCGCCGCTGAATATCTTGTCCAGCACGTCCAGTGCCTCGTCGAGCAGTGCGCCGCGTCGTTCGAAGTCCGCACCGAGGGCGAGGAATTCCGGCTTCAGATAGCCGGCGGCCGTCCCGAGGATGAGTCGGCCGCCGGACAGGACCTGGAGGCTGTGAATAGATTTGGCGCCGAGGAACGGGTTGCGGTACCCGGCGATGTACACATTGGTGAGCAGCCGAAGCTCTTCCGTCGTGGCCGCCGCGAACGACAGGGCGGCGAACGGGTCCAGTGCGTGGTGGCCGCCGTGGTCGAGCCACTTGGCGTCCGGGGCGGGGTGGTCGGTGACGTGCAGGGCCGCATACCCCGCCGCTTCGGCAGCCCGGGCGATGTCGGCGATGGCCGAGGCGGTGACGAACTCATCGGTGCGATCGACGCGCTGGGTCGGCAGCTCCAGCGAATAGGAAATCGTCAAGGGTGTCCTCCTGTCAGGCGGGTGTTGTGGCGACCAGTTCGCCGAGCCGTAGCGCGTGATGGTCGGGGTCGCCGAACATCAGCGAACTGGCCTTGGCTCGTCGTACATAGAGATGCGCGTCGTGTTCCCAGGTGAAACCCAGACCGCCGTGGACCCGCATATTGTCGAGTGCCACATCAGTAAACGCTTCCGAGGCAACCAATTTCGCCACCGAAGCGGCAACAGCGAGTTCGTCGGGGTCGGTCAACGCGGCCGCGTGCGCGACAGCAGAGCGGGCGCCCTCGACCAGCACCAGCATGTCGGCGCACCGGTGTTTGACGGCCTGGAAGCTGCCGATCGGGCGGCCGAATTGAATCCGGTCTTTGGCGTACCCGACTGCGGTGTCCAGGCAGCGTGCCGCGCCACCGAGCTGCTCGGCCGCGAGCAGCATCGTGGCGACGTCGGCAGCCCAGGCCAGTCCGGACCCGGCGGCACCCGGACGGCCGACCGGCCGGGCAGGTGCGCCGTCGAAGTGGAGGTGGGCGATCCGGCGGGTGCGGTCCAGTCCGGCAAGAGGCCGGCGCAACAGAGCTTCCGCGCGTCCGTCGACGGCGAACAACGAGGTACCGGCCTCGCAGTCGGCGGCGACCAGCACGATGTCAGCACTATGGCCGTCGAGAACCATCGGAGCATCGCCGTAAACGGTGTAACCCACGCGGTCGTCTCCGCGGGCGGTCAGCGCGACTGCCGACTCATCCCACGGTCCGAGTCGACCGTTGAGGATCAACGTCGCGGTGCGGGAACCATCGGCGAGGGAAGGGACGAACTCGGCGACGGCATCGTCGTCGGCGCTGCCGAGGATGGCGGGGATGGCCATTGCCACCGTGGCGAAGAACGGCGCGCACAACAGGGCTGCGCCCATCTCCTCGAACACCACGGCCAATTCGGCGTTGCCCGCGCCGGCGCCACCGAACCGCTCCGGGACCGCTATACCGTGCAGTCCCAGCTCCGAGGCCATCCGGTGCCAAGCGGTCGCGTCATAGCCGGCGTCGCTGTCCATCAGCCTTCTGACTGCGGCGCTGTCGGAAGTGGCGGCCAGGAACCCGCGGACGGCCTGGCGTAGTTCATCCTGCGCTGCGGTCATGGCCTCCCTTACTGTGGACAACCTCGATATAGGCATGGCCGGTTAAGGATAGTATCCTTTCTGAAAACAGAGAATAGTGATTCTCCTTGAAGGGAGACGGCCGGTGACGGCGCAACTCGACTACGGGATCTTCGACTGCGATACCCATTGCTATGAAACGCGCGATGCGTTTACGCGCTACCTGCCCACGGAGTTTCGCGACCGGGCCATCGCGCCGGTGCGGGGCGCCGACGGCAAGGAGAGCATTCTCGCCGGGCACCGGATCGCCACCTTCAACAGTGAGGCGGGCTTGGGATTCGATCTGGCCTACCGGCCGGGCTCGCTCAAGGAGATGCTCAAACAGATGGGCTCGGGAAACCCCGATGAGACCTACGAACCGCAGCCCATGCAGCCGGAATGGCTGGAACGGGAACCACGGCTGCGGGTGATGGCGGAGCAGAACGTCGAGCGCGCCGTCATCTTCCCGGCGGGTATGGCCCTGGCAGCCGAACACTATGTGGACGACACCGCTGCGCTCTATGCCAATATCCGCTCCTTCAACCGGTGGTTCGACGAGACCTGGGGCTTCAACCACCAGGACAAGATCTACGCCACCGCACTGCTTTCGCTGCGCGACCTTGATTCGGCTATCGCCGAGACAGAGGCGATCATCGAGCAGGGGGTCAAGCTGGTGTTGCTGCCGACGGGCCCGGCCTACGGACGCTCACCGGGGGACCCGTACTTCGACCCGATCTACGCTCGGCTTCAGGAGGCGGGCGTCACCCTGGTCTTCCATATCCAGCCGTTCTGGTACTTCAACGCGATCTCGCCCGCCTGGGGGCATACCCCCGATCCGGCGGCCTGGCACATGTCGGCATGGCAGTGGATGAACGTCTACGGTCAGCGGCCCATCGAGGACACGTTGTCGGCACTGATCTTCGACAACCTCTTCGGGCGTTTTCCCGGACTGAACGTTCTGGTCGCCGAGCACGGAGCGGAATGGGTGCCCCAGTTCCTGATCCACATGGACAAGAGCCGGGGCATGGGACGCAACGGACCGTGGATCGGTGGCAAGCTCACCGAACGTCCCTCGGAGATATTCCGCCGCCATGTGGGCGTCGTGCCCTATCCCGAAGATGACATCCCCGCCATCGTCGACCGGCTCGGCTACGACGAATGCCTGCTGATGGGCTCGGACTACCCACATGCCGAGGGCCTTGCCGAACCGGCCGACTTCGTCAAGCTGCTCGACCCGCTCGACGATGCGGCCAAGCGGCGGATCATGCGGGACAACGCCGACGCGCTGCTGCGCCGGAGCTAGTCTGCGGTGCCGACCGACGACGAACCCCAGGTTGACCTCGATTTCCTTCGCGTTACCGCACGGGATTTCCTGGCAGGGCGCGGCGAGAAGGACTCCGTCGAAGAGCTGGCACGGATGGACTGGACCGGCCTGTTAGTCGAGGAGGACCACGGCGGCGTGGGCTGGCGTCCCGTGGAGGCAGCCGTCGTCGCCGAGGAGATCGGTCGTGCCGGCGACCGCAGCGCCTGGTTGGGCAGCGTGGTGGCCGCGGCCGCGCTCGCCACGGCTCCCGACGACATCCGGCGGCGCCTGCTGCCCGGTGTGCTGAACGGATCCGTTACCGCCGCGGTGGCGCTGGCGACCGCAGACGCCCGCGTGGTCCGGGTGGCCCGGGTGGACCGCAGCGAGATCTTGGTGATCTTCACCGACGGGGGGATCGAACTCATCGGCGATCTGGCTGCGCTGCCGCGAGACCACGACGCAGATCTGCTCGACGTGCATAGGCCCGTGCACCGAGTCGACGTCAGTGCTGCCTCGAGATGCGATATCGGTACGGCTGCGCGGTCCGCGGAGCTTCGCGGGGTGGCCCGGCTGCTCGTCAGTGCCGACTCCACCGGGGCGCTCTCGGCCACTTTTGACCGCCTGGTCAGCTATCTGAACGACCGGACCGCCTTCGGTGCGCGCATCTCCAGCTTTCAGGCCGTACAGCACCGTCTGGTGGATCTGCTGGTGCTTCAAGTCAAGTCCCGTGCGATCGTCATGAAGGCCATGCGGGCGGTGGCCGCGCGCGATCCGCGCGCCGCACTGCTGACCGCGGCCGCCCATGCCTTCGTGACTGCCAACACGACCGCCGCGGTCGACGAATGCATGCAGCTGTCCGGCGGGATCGGCTTCACCTGGGAGTACCCCCTGCACCATGAGCTGCGCCGGGTCTTCGACAACGCGCAGCTGTTCGGCACCGCCCGATCGAGCCACCGCGAACTGGCGGAGGTGGCGGGATGGTGACCACCACGGCTGTTAGGCCCAGCCCTGAGTCGTTGACGGCGTTTCGTTCTGCGGTAAGGAAATTCATCGCCGAGAACGCGCCCGGAGTACTCGCCCGAGAAGGACACCGAGCGCCCGTGGACGCGGCCCAGGAGGCGCTGCTGCGCAGCTGGTTCGCGGCCCTGTTCGACGCCGGATTCGTGGGTGCGGACTGGCCCGTGGAATACGGGGGCCGGGCCGATTTCCACCCGCTGCACGATCGCATCGTCAGCGAGGAGATTCTGCGCGCCCGGGCGCCCCGGCCCGTCGACCAGGTCAATCTCGCCGCACACATACTGCTGCACTTCGGATCGCCGGAGCAGAAGAAGACGCTGCTGCCGCGCATCCGCAGCAGCGAGCACGTCTGGTGCCAGCTGTTGAGCGAGCCCGACGCGGGTAGCGATATCGCCGCTGTGCGGTGCCGGGGAGCGCAGCAGGCCGACGGTAGCTGGGAGCTGCACGGCCAGAAGACCTGGATCACCGACGGGCACTGGGCCGACATGGGTCTGGCGCTGGTCCGCACCGATCCGTCGTCTACGCGTCACCACGGGCTGTCGGTCTTTGCGGTCCCCCTCACCGCGGCCGGTGTCGAGGTGCGTCCTATTCGCACAGTCGGTGACGCCATCGAGGTGAACGAGGTCTTCCTCAACGGGGTCAGACTGTCCGCCGACAGTGTGGTCGGGGAGCCGGGCCAGGGCTGGTCGATCATCATGACCGGTCTGGACTTCGAACGGTTCGGCATCGGCGGTAACGTCATCTTGCTCGAACTGCTCATCGATGACCTGATCATGCTGGCCAAGGCCGGCACCGTGGAAGGTGTGCCCGCTCTGCAGTGCGCCGACATCCGTCACAAGTTGTCTGAGCTGGCCGTTGAGGTCGAGGTGGCAAAAGCGTTCATCGACGATCATGTGGAACGGATGATCGTCGGTGCCGACGGTGTCGGCGACGGTTCGATCGCCAAGCTGAGCTTCGCCGAGACCTATCATCGGGTGTCTGCCTACGGCGCTGAGTTGGCGGCTGCCGTCGAGCTTGACCGACCGAGCGATTCGGCCGCCCGCGGCGCCAAAGAACGTCTGCGCGAATGTTGGCTGTGGTCAAGGGCCTACACCATTTCCGGTGGCAGCTCGGAGATCATGCGCAATATCCTTGCCAAGCGCCGGCTGATGCTGCCGAGCCGGTGACAACCTTTTGGGGCCTGGTGGAAACCGCGGCCGACCAGCATCCGGACCGGGTGGTTCTGACCGATGACTTCGGCCGCAGTCTGACCAACGCGCAGCTGCGCGCTGCGGCACTGCGCACGGCTGCGGCTCTCGCGCAGCGCGGGGTGTCAGCGGGAACTGTCGTGTCCTGGCAGTTGCCGACCACTCTGGAAACCATGGTCGTGATGGTGGCGCTGGCCCGGTTGGGTGCTGTTCAGAACCCCGTCCTGCCGATCTGGCGTTCCAGCGAGTTGAGTTTCGTGACTGGGCAGCTCGGTACCGAGGTGCTGATCAACCCGGGGGTGTGGCGGGGTTTTGACCATCGAGCGCTGGCCGGCGAACTCACCCGAGAACACGACATGTCCGTGGTGGTCATCGACCACGACACGCCTGTCGCCGCTGACCTCAGACTGGACACGGGCGACCCAGCGGTACTCGCGCCGCCACCAGATTCGGCGGAATGCCCCCGGTGGGTCTATTACTCGTCGGGAACCACGGCGGCCCCCAAGGGCATTCGACATTGTGATCGTTCCGTCATCGCAGGGGCGGCCGGCGTGATCAAGATGGTGGGCGCGTCCAGCGGGGACGTCAACCCGATCGCCTTTCCGATCTCCCACATCGGCGGTGCGGCAATGCTGGCCGCCGCGCTGCTGACCGGCATGCGGCTCGTCCTGTTCGACGTCTTCGACCCGACCGACACGCCCCGGGCGATGGCGGCCCACGGGGCGACCCTGCTGGGGTCGGCCACCCCCTTCTTTGCGGCATTCATCGCCGCGCAGCGGGCGAACGGATCCGATCCGCTGTTCGATCGGCTACGCGGGTGTGTCGGCGGGGGTGCGCCGATCACCGCCGAACTCAGCCGGCAAGTGCGTCAGACGCTCGCGGTGGCCGGGGTGGCCAACGCCTGGGGACTGACCGAGTTCCCGGTGGCCACCTCACCGCCACCGGACGGCGACGCCTACACCCTCGACCACACCGTCGGCAGACCCGTACCGGGCGTCTCGGTACGGGTGGTCGACGATGCCGAGCGCGAGGTCGGTGTGGGGGAGGAAGGGGAGTTGCGGCTGAAGGGTCCGCAGTGCTTTCTGGGCTATGTCGACGCTGAGCTGAACGCGGACGCTTTCGACGATGACGGCTGGTTCCGCAGCGGCGACCGGGGGCGTATCGACACCCACGGCAACGTCATCGTGACCGGCCGGATCAAGGACACGGTCATCCGCAATGCAGAGAACATCTCCACGCTGGAGGTCGAGGGCGTGCTTGCCACTCATCCCGCAGTGGCCGATGTCGCAGTGATCGGTGTGCCCGACCCGCGGACCGGGGAACGAGTCTGTGCCGTCGTCGTCGCGCAGGCGGGGCCGGTGACACTGGACTCGCTGGTAGCGCACTGCCGGCAGCGCGGACTGAGCGCACACAAGGCGCCCGAGCGTCTCGAGTTGGTGGAAGCGCTGCCGCGCAACCTCACCGGCAAGGTCCTCAAAACCGAACTACGTGAGCGGTTCCGGCGATGACAAGGAGATCCGCGTCGACGCCGGTCGTTGTCGGAGTCCCCCATGGAGCGGACAGTGAGCGCAGGGAGAAGACATCATTCGCGACATCAGAGACCTCGTAGGCGACCGGGCTGCCTACGCCGCGGAACTGCAGCGCCGCTGGGGCGGCTTACTGAGCTACCGCTACATCGGCCGAAATCACGGGTCGATGAACGTCGGTCCCTCCGACGACACCGTCGCCCTACGTTCCGATATGCGTGACGAAACCGGAGCGATCCTGTTGTGCGTCTTCGGCATCGCCGCGCCCGAGGGCGGTGTGGTCTCAGACCTGGAAGCAGTCCCCAATCCGGTGGTGCACTCATGCCAGGTTCTGGACGCCGGTGCGGGCGTGACCCGCTTCGAGGTGCGCACCGAAGACTTGAAACGCGGGCGCAGTATGGCCTACAGCCGATCGCTGATCGTCGATGCCGATGAACCGGCCCGCGTGCTGGCGGTCACCGAAGGCCAGGGGGTGATCATCGGTACTCCGCCTGACGGTCTGCAGAAGATGACGGTGGAACCGATCGAGGTGGTCGACTCGCCGGATCTGCCGCCCTTGTGGCAGGGGTTCGGCGGCAGCCGGGTCGATGCATGCACCTGGGTCCTGCCCGAGCTTTCTGTCGAGATCGCCTCGCCGGATGCGGCATTGCATGTGGGTCCGCAGTTCGTCCTGACCGAGACCGCGGCCCGCAGCTGCGTGGCCGATTCGGTGCGAACAGAGTCATTCTTCGGCGTCTCGTCGCACATCATGTTCCTCGCCAGGGCTAAAGCTGGGCCGTTCCGCTTCGTGGCCGAATCTCTCCCCGGAGCAGATGGCACTGTTGCGGCACGCACACGGGTCTACGACGACGGTGCTGATGGAAAGCTGGTCACCGTGGCGACACACGTGTTCAGGCGGGCCTGAAGGTTGCCCGCGATGACAGGAATCCGCATCCAGCAGCTCGTCACCCAATCGTTGAGGAGGCCGCCGTGGCAGTGACCGTGGTTCATGCCGGGACAGGATTGACCGGCCGCGAAGCGCTTCGCGGCGTGCTCGACGACCCGGACCTGGAACTGGTCGGGTTGCTTGTGTCGGGTCGGGACAAGGTCGGCAGAGACGCGGGCAGCTTCTGTGGACGCGGTGACACCGGTGTCTTGGCGCACGCCGATTTCGACGCCGTTCTTCGCCAGAAGCCCGACTGCGTCACCTACTGCTCGACGGCCGTGGGTCGCGAAGAGGCGGCGTACGGCCAGATCGCTCGCCTGTTGCAGGCGGGCATCAACGTGGTGACCATCTCGACCATCCCGATGGTCTACCCTCCCGCGGCGCCGAGTCAGTGGCGCTCCTTGCTCGAATCGGCCTGCATGCAAGGCGGATCGACGTTCTACGCATCGGGATGTGAACCGGGGATCATCAGCATGCAGCTGCCGGTCGCGCTACTCGCGGGCGCCGGCCGGATCGACAGCTACCGAATGGACGAGTACGCGGTCGGGCTGGACGAGGTTTACCCGATCTGGGATGTGCTGCACGAGTCCATGGGCTTCGGAAAGCCGGACGGGCACGTGCCGGCACGTATCGCGTCGGGCAAGGTCCACCACGACTGGGAACCGGTGGTGCGCTATGTCGCCGATGTGCTCGGCCTGCGGCTGGATTCGGTAGACCTGCAATGGGAGACGCTACTGGCCCCCGACGATCTGAAGACCGCACTCGGGACGATCGGTAAGGGGACCATTTGCGGGCACCGCTGGAAGTTGGCGGGGATGGTCGACGGTCGGCCGCTGGTCTCCATCCAGTACTTCGCCACCGTGTCGTCGACACCGTGGCCCGACTCGTGGCCCAAGCCCGAGGGCGGCGCGGGAATGGTGCACCGCATCGTCGGGCGTCCCAGTCTGCGATTGCAGGTGAGCTTCGAGGACGGGCCGGACGAGGACGCGAATCCGTCTCTGGTCTTCACCGGGCAGGCAATCGTCAACGCGATCCCACATGTCGTCGCAAGCCTGCCCGGCCTGCTGGAACCGGTCCTGGGACGATCGGTTGCCACGCGCGGGTCGCGGACGGCTGTCAGGACATGATTACCGCGCGGATACCCCGCCGGGGAAGCTGTCGGATCACTCGTGATCGCCGAGCAGCAGGTTGTGTTTGACCACCTTGCCGACCTCGTTGCGCGGAAGCTGATCGACGAACACGATGCGCGCGGGCACCCGGTAGGGGGTCAGTCGCGCGCGGCACCAGGCGTCCAGATCCTGCGCGGTCACTGTGTCGTCAAGACGGACCACGAACGCCCACGGCACCTCACCGAGACGCTCGTCGGGGACGCCGACCACAGCGGCCTCCCGCCCCCCCGCCGAGGACAGCAGAACGTCCTCCACGGTGCCCGGGAACACCTTCAACCCGCCGCGGTTGATCATGTCCGACACTCTGCCGTCGAGCCAGAGGAATCCGTCGTCGTCGATCCAGCCGAGATCGCCGGTATGAAACCAGCCGTCGGCGGTGAGCCGGTCCAAAAACGCGGGGTCGATCTTGCGGGCCGTCGTCGTCGGAGTGCGTACCAGCACCTCGTCATCGGCGATCATGACGTCGATGCCCGGCAACGGGCGCCCGACGGACCCCAGTTTGACCTCCCCCCATTCGCGGGCGTCAGCGGCTGACCAGCCGACCACCTCGCCGCCGAGTTCGGTCTGACCATAGGAGTTGAGCACCACGACCCCGAACTTGTCACGGAAGGCCGCGGCGTGGACCGGGGACAGCGGCGCGGTGACCGATCGCACGATCGTCAGTGGTGACAGGTCGGTCACCGTCGCCTCGTGCAGCACCATGGTCAACGCGGCCGGCGGCAGCACGGTGGAGCGCAACCGGTGCCGCTTGACCAGCATGGCGAAATCTTGTGGCGTGAAGCGCTCCATCAGCACCACACCGGAGCCCGCGCGAAACGCGAACAGCACCTGGTAGATACCCGCCCACAACGACAGCGACAGGGGCACCAGGTTGGGCATCGGCGCCCGCTTGGGTTTGGGGGCGTTCGAATTACCCCGAAGTTTGCTCAGCAGGCGGTCGATGAGATCGAGCACCGTGGCGTGCCGCAGGGGCACCGGCTTCGGCTTCCCGGTGGTGCCCGAGGTGAACTGCAGCAGTGCGACGTCGGTGTCGTATTGCCGGGGGTCGTTCGGGCCGGCGCCGTCGGCAGACAGCTGCCAGGCCGGCCCGTCGTCGGTGATGACCGGCAGCCCGCAAGCGCCGAAGCGATGCGCCAGCGGCGCTGTGGTGACCACGGCGACCGGCCGCAGGGTTGCCAGCTGCTCGGCAAGTTCGGCGTCGGCGGCCCGTGGATTGAGCGGGGTATAGACGCCGCCGGCGCGCCAGGTGCCGAAGAGCGCCGCGACGGTGATGGCGTCGTTGGGCAGCATTGCCGCCACCACCTGGCCGGTCTGCAGGCCGGCGAAAGTCAGCAGGTCGCCGAGTGACTGGGCGCCGTCGATCAGTTGGTCGCGGCTGACGTCGTGGTCGACGGTATGCACAGCGATGGGCGGCAGACCGTCGAGCAGCTGTGCCAGGCTCATGAATCCGGCTCCAACGGAAGCCACTGCGGGGAGCGCTTGTCGGCGAAGGCGCGCGGTCCCTCGTCCTGGTCGGGGTGACCCCACATCGATGTCAGGTGTTTGGCGCCTTCCCGGCACGCGTCGGTCAACCCGTGCTCCAGGGCGCCCCACAGTGCGCGTTTGGTGGCGCGCATCGCCGCCGGCGAGTTCTGGGCGATCTTCTCCGCGAGTTCCTGGGCGACGTCGCGCAGCTTCTCCGGTGGGTCGACGACCTGGCTGATCATGCCGAGTTGGTGGGCGCGCTGCGCGGTGAGTCGCTCGTGGCTGCCGACCAGCGCCATCCGCAGCACGGCCTCGGCGGGCATCTTGCGCATCAGCGCGATGGTCTCCAATGCGCTGACCTGACCGATCGAGACATGTGGATCGACGAAAGTCGCATCGGCGGAGGCGATGACGATGTCGGCGTCGGCGACCCAGTGCAGTCCACCACCTGCGCACACGCCGTTGACCGCGGTGATGACCGGCTTGCCGACGTTGCAATGCCAGGCGGTGAGCCCGAGGTCGAGGGAGGACATGGTGTCCGCGAACTGCTCGGCGCCTTCATCGAGTTCCTCGACGTCGGTGCCCACCTGGAACGCGCGACCGTTGCCGGTGTGCACGATGACCCGGACGTCGGCATCGGCATCGAGTTCAGCCCACGCCCTGCGGAATTCCTGGCGCATGAGGTGGTCATAGGCGTTGAGCCGCTCGGGGCGGTTGTTGATGATCCACCCGACCGGGCCGCGACGCTCCACGATCAGTCGCTGGTATGTCATGACACCTCCGTGGGCTGATGGCGCATATGCCGGATCGCCTCCGCTGCTTCGCGGCGGGCTTGAGTCAGTCCGCCCTCCAGTGACCGCCACAGCGCCCGCTTGGTCACCCGCATCGCAGCCGGAGAGTTGGTCGCGATCGCGCCGGCCAGGGTCTCCGCTGCGGTGCGCAACCGGTCGTGGGGGACGACTTCGGAAGCTATGCCCAGTTCGTACGCGCGGTTGGCGGGGATTCGTTCGCCTCGCCCGCTCAACGCCATTCGGGTGATCGCTTCCATCGGCGACTTGCGCAGCAGGGTGATCGCCTCGTAGGCGACGGCCTGGCCGACGGAGACGTGCGGGTCCACGATCCAGGCCCGCTCGCTGAGTATCACGATGTCTGCGTCGGCGACCAGATGCAGTCCGCCGCCCGCACATACCCCGTTCACCGCGGCGATCACCGGCTTCCAGACATCGCAGTGCCAGGACGAGATCTTCAGCTCGGCGTCCCGGGTCCGCCGGGAGTGTTTGCGCATGGCATCTTTGTCGCGTGCCACCTGGACGACGTCCATGCCGGTGCAGAACGCCTTGCCGTTCGCGGTGTTGACGATCACGCGAACATCGGGGTCGGCCTCGAGGTCGGCCCAGGCGTGTTCAAGCTCGTCGAGCATCAGCGCATCAAAGGCGTTGCCGGCCTCCGGGCGGTTCAGGATGAGCCAGCCGATGCCACCGCTCTTCTGCACGATCAGCCGTTCGTAGTCGGTCACGATCGGGGAATGTCCTTCCACGGCTTTCCCTTCCAGGGATCGGGTTCTCTGGGCAGTCCGAGCACCCGCTCGCCGAGGATGTTCTTGTTGATATCGGTGGTGCCGCCCTCGGTGCCGTTGGCCAGACTGCGCATCCAGCCCTGGACGTCCCGCGGCAGCGCGTCGCCGTCATCGGGGGGGACCCAGGCAACCGAAGCGGTGCCGGCCAGGTCGACGATGAGATTCTGAATCTGCTGGTTGAGTGTGGCCTGGTGGACCTTTCCGATAGACGACGCGGCGCCGGGGGATTGCCCGGCCTTAAGGGCCGCCCGTACCCGGGCGTTGGTCCAGCCGCGCACCTGCTCCTGCGCCCACAGCCGCATGACCTTGGCGCGGATCACGGGATCGGCCCAGCGCCCGGTCTCCTGTGCCAATGTGATCAACCGCTGCGCGCTGGAACCGCCGAGCCGGCCCATGCCGCCGGAGCCCGATCCCGAAACCATCTGCCGCTCCACGGACAGTGTCGATGCGCTGACCCGCCAGCCGTCGTTGAGATCGCCCACGCGGTGCGCGTCGGGAACCCTTGCGCCGTCTAGGAACACCTCGTTGAACTCGCGTTCGCCGGTGATCTGGCGCAGTGGGCGGACTTCGACGCCGGGCTGGTGCATATTGAGCAGGAAATAGGTGATACCTCTGTGCTTCGGCTGTTCGGGATCGGTGCGGGCCAGCAAGATGCCGAAATCCGCTTCATCGGCCCATGTCGTCCATACCTTCTGCCCGGTGATCACCCACTCGTCACCGTCGCGTACGGCACGGGTGGCCAGCGAAGCCAGGTCCGAGCCGGCGCCGGGCTCGCTGAACAGCTGGCACCACTTCTCTTCGTTGCGAACGATGGGGGGCAGGAATCGCAGGCGTTGTTCTTCGGTGCCGTGACTGAACAAGGCCGCGGCAGCATTGTTGAGCCCCAGCGGGTTCAGTCGGTTCAACCGCAGCGGCGCCAGGACGGTTTCGATGGCGCGCGCCACGTCGTTGGACACCCCGAGCCCACCGTGCTCGGGAAGCCAGGTCGGCGCCACCAGGCCGGTCGAGGCGAAGGCGGGATACCACCGCCGGTAGTCCTCCGGAGTGCGGACCGCACGCAGCGCCCGATGGCCGTCGGCGGCGGCGGCGCGCCAGTGTTCAGGCACCTCGGCCTGAATCCATTGCTCAACTGTGGCCACCGCTTCCTCAGCGGTGCTCGACGCGTCGATCGGCAGTGTCATCGACCCTGAAACTCCGCTTTCCGCTTCTCCCGGAAGGCCGCCAGGCCCGCTTTGAAGTCGTCACTGCGGGTCGCCAGTTCCAGAGCCATAGCTTCGTTGTGCAGGTGCCGGTCGAGGTCCAGTCCGTTCCCGCTCTGCAGCAGCCATTTGGTGAGTCCCAGCGCAACAGTCGGGCCGGTCGCGAGCCGGTCTGTGAACTCGTCGGCAGCGGCGGCCAGATCGGTGGGCGCGTAGGCGTCGTGGATGATCTCCCATGCCGCGGCCTGAGCGCCGGAGAGCTCCTCGCCGAGCATCAGTAGCCGGCGAGTGCGCACCATCCCGATCAGGCGGGGTAGCAGCCAGGCGGCGCCGCTGTCAGGACTCAGGCCGCGGGCCATGAACGGTTCCCAGAATCTCGTGTCGTCGGCGGCCAGGCAGAAGTCAGACGCCAGGGCGATGTGGAACCCCAGACCGGCAGCCCAGCCGTGCACCACCGATACGATCGGCACCTGCGTCTCCAGCATCAGCGGGATGAGCCGGTTGGCCTTGTTCGGCAGTCTGCGCTGAGTGGCGCCGACGCGAGGTTTGCGTGCAAAAGCTGATGTCGTGGTGATCAGGTCCGAGCCCGCGCAGAAGTCCGGCCCGTTGGCATCGATGCGGATGACGCGCACCTCTTCGTCGGTACCGGCCGCCGCGACGTGCGCCACCAGGGCGTCGAGGACGACATCGTCGATCGCGTTGCGCCGCTCGGCACGGTCGAGGGTCAGGCGCAACTGAGGTCCTCGGTGTTCTACCACGAGGCCCGGGACGCTGGCGTAGGTCATCAGCGGCTCAACCCTGCGAGAACCGCGCCGACACCGCGGTCAGCAGCTGGGCGAGGTCGGTTGCTCTGCCGGGCGGATCGGGCAGCCGGACGGGACCTCGTTCCCGGCTGGGCAGCAGGATGGTGGCATGGCCCGGCGTGGTGATTTCGTCTCGGTGGTTGGTGGCCGCCAATTCCAGTTCGACGGCCGGCCGGTCCCCCTCGGCGAGGAACTTGCGCACCACGGTCCCTGAGATGGTGTGCAGGTCGCCGACGTAGTTGAACAGCCGGAATTCGCAGTCCAGTTTCCACAGCCAGGCGTCATCGCCCATCCAATCGGTGCACAGATGGATGAGCCACGTTTCGCGCATCCGGCCATAGTCGAATGTGGTCGGGTTTCCGGCGCCGCGGGCAGCCTCGGGGTCCCAGTGGACGCGTTGCGCAACATCGGGCACGCCTTGCTCATTGGGCGTGTAGAACCGGGGAATTCGCTGCCGGTTGCGCCATGCCAGCCGGAGCGGTCGCACGCCGTACATACCGGTGCCCATGCCGACGTGCCAGCAGACCATGTCGGTGACGGTCAGTGGCCCCTTGGTCAGAGGTCCGACGGCGTCACCCTCCCGGACGTCTTCCCACCATCGCGGCTCGGACCCGCGAGGAGCCTCCCTCGGGTACCGCGCGTCGATCTCGGCGATCTCCTCAGGCGTCCAGGTCTTGAGCTCGACCCCCTGGTATTTCTTGCGACCGCGGGCCTTGCTGCGTTCGGTGCGGATCATGTTGCGGTACTGGCCCCCGAGAATGGTTCCCTCATCGTCGCGGAAGACCTGCGCCGTCCACTCATGGACCGCCCGCTCGGCGAAATCGCTCCTCTTGTCCAGTGCCGCGACCAGCGCGTTACGCCGGAAGACCCGATGTCCTGCTCGCAGCGGAGCCCACCATTCCCGCGACGACGACGCGTAGAAGGCGTGTACGCCCCGCAGCGGGTCGCCCTTGGTGAGCGCGCGGTCCGCCTCGGACAGCTCGGTGACTTCGTCTTCGCCGATCACGGTGTCGCCGCCTATCAGCGGCGGCGGCGCGATCGGTTCTCCCCAAATCGATTTGGTGGCATAGGCGGGATCGCACCACAGTGGATTCCCGTCCCCGTAGCTCTCCGCGGCATTGCGAAAGGCGTCCTCGTTGGGTCGCCGGTAGTGCGGTGGCTGGGGGTTGGGGATGGCAATACCGATGGTGGCCCGCAGCCGGTCCAGCGCCTCATCGGTGATCTGGCCGGTGCCGGTCATCGCGCAACCTCCTCATGGCGCATGCACTTGGTCGAGACCAAAGTGAGAATTAAGATACCCGAAAAACGAGAGCGACGTTAACGTAGGGCGGGTTTGGATGCCGGAAGAACCGATCGGGATCAAGTACGACGTGGGGTCCGACTGCGTGGGCCGCATCGTCATAGACCGCCCTGACGTCGGAAACTCTTTGTCGCCATTGGCTCGAGATGCGCTCGCCGATGTCCTGATCAGTGCACACGCAGACCCCGCAGTTCGAGCGGTGCTGTTGGCGTCAACAGGTTCGCGACACTTCTGCACCGGTGCGGGCTTGGCGTCGGCGCCGGCCGATACGTCCAGGCAGCTTCCCCCCGACCGGCGTCCGGGTGATATCGCGCGACAACTGGCGCAGGGCTGGCAACGGTTGGTGGGGGCTGTACTCGACTGCGACAAACCAGTTGTGGCGGCATTCAACGGAACAGCGTTGGGCGGCGGTGCCAGTCTCGTGCTGGCGTGCGATCTGGTGGTGATGGGGCAGCAGTCGTCATTGGTCGAGGGATTCGTGCATCGCGGCATCGTGCCCGACTCCGGGGCCGTGCACCTGCTGACCAGGATCGTCGGCCTGCGCAAGGCCACCGAACTGGTGATGTTGGGTCAGCCGGTGGACGCCGAGGAGTGTTTGCGGCTGGGCTTGGTGAACCGCGTAGTGCGCGCGGATGAGGTGCACCAGGCTGCGGACGCCCTGGCGGTACAGCTGGCAGCGGGGCCCTCGGTGATGCTTGCGTTGACCAAGCGCCTGCTCGCGGTTTCAGTGGAGTCGCCGCGGGAGCGTGGGTTCGAGCAGGAGGCATGGGCGGCCGAGCTGAACTCCCGCACCGCTGATCTGCAAGAAGGGCTGCAGTCCTTCGCCGAGCGCCGGCCGCCGCGGTTCCGCGGGCGCTGAGCGTGCCTTCAGCCGGCGGTGGGCCCGCCCCGGATGGTGAACGACGAGCTGTCGTCGATCTGGTCGATCGCGGCGGCGACGCCTTCGGCGGTCAGGGCGGGATCCTGGATCCCTTTCGTCACACCGATGAACACCCGAGACACCTTGCCGGCCCCGACCGAATAGATATGGGCCGTGCGCTCACAGCTGCGGTGCGCCAGATACACCACCACCGGAGTGACCAGCTCCGGGTCCATCGCCTTGGCCGCCTCGCCCATGATGTCCTCGGTCATCCGGGTCCGCGCGATGGGCGCGATCGCGTTCACGGTGATGCCGTTGCGTGCCCCCTCGATCGCCAGCACGTGCATCATGCCGACCAGGCCCATTTTGGCGGCCCCATAGTTGGCCTGTCCGAAATTGCCGAAAAGACCGGTGCCCGAAGTGGTATGCACTATCCGGCCGTAGTTCTGCTCCCGCATGACCGGCCACGCTGCGCGGGTCACGTTGAACGCGCCGGTGAGGTGTACGGCGACTACGGCGTCGAACTGGTCGACCGTCATGTTCTTGAACGCGGCGTCGCGCAGAATGCCGGCATTGTTGACCAGAATGTCGACGCGCCCGTAAGCCTCCAGTGCGGCCGCGACGATGGCCTCACCACCCGCCTCGGTGGCCACCGAATCGGCGTTCGCAATGGCTGTTCCCCCCGCCGCGGTGATCTCGTCCACCACGCGCTGGGCCACCGACTCGGAGGCGCCGCTGCCGTCGACTGCGCTGCCGAGATCGTTCACCACGACCCGGGCCCCGCGGCGTGCCAGTTCGATCGCGTGGCAGCGGCCGAGTCCTCCGCCGGCTCCGGTGACGATGGCTACCTGGTTGTCGAATGCAAGTGTCATGGGTGAGAGGTTACATTCGCAGTATCGAGAATTAATGTTTGCATCGGAGGATCTCATGACGTGCCCGACCGGTCTTCTGGGCAATGCGGGCCTGCGCGCCGCAGGACTGCGAGCGCGATATCGGGCCGCCGGGCACTGGACACAGCAGCCACTGGACCTTGTACGCGACACTGCGGCAAGGCATCCCGATCGGATCGCATTGATCGATCGGTGCGAACAGATCAGCTTTGCCGAACTGGACGGCCGCATCGACCGGATATGCCGGGAGCTGACCGGGGCCGGCGCGGTGCCGGGCAGTGCCGTAGTCGTGGTGGCCGGCAACGACGTCGACTCGGTAGCCGCCGTGCACGCGGTGCAGCGTTGTGATGGCGTCGTGCTGCTGGTGCCACGCAGCGCCGGTGCCGCGCAGATCGCTTCGATCATCGACCGCACCGGGGCATCGTTCGGTCTGGCGCCGAATTGGCCGACGGCGGCCGAGGAGCTGGCCACGCGGTGTAGGTGGATCGCGAACCCGAGTGACTTGCCCGGCGCGCCGGTACCGCTTCGGCCGCACCGGCCCGCCGACGAACCGTCGTTTGTGCTGTACACCTCGGGGACCACCGCGGAGCCCAAGGGGGTGGTGCACTCGTTGAGCACCCTGCACAAGGCGTCCGCCAACTACGTCGCAGCCGCCGGGCTGGGGCCGGCGGACCGGATCTTCCTGATCAGCCCGCTGGCGTCTGTCACGGGTGTGGTGCAGGCGCTGTTCGTGGGTCCCATGCTTGCGGCGCCGATCGTACTGGAGGACCGCTGGGATCCCGCAAGGACGTGTGAATTCTTATTGTCCAGCGGGGCGACGTGGTATGGCGGACCGGACCGCCTACTGGACCGGTTGCTCGACGAGGCGGTGGCACGGGAAAGTTCGGTGCCGCTGCGTGCGGTATATCTCGGCGGCACCATGCTCGACCCGCGGATCGTCGAACGTATCGAGGATGAATTCGGCATCGTCGTGATGCGAGCGTATGGATCCTCGGAGGTCCCGGTCAGTACCTCCGGGCAGCGGACGGACGCTCGGCAGGTGCGACATGCCGATGACGGGGTGCCGCTGGCGGATGTCGAGGTGCGACTGGGTTCGAGCGGGGATCCGGCGGAGTGTTGCATCCGCGGTCCGCATACCTTTCTGGGCTATACCGATCCCGCCGCCGACGACACCGCCTTCGAGGGAGAGTGGTTCCGCACCGGCGACGTCGCCGAGGTCGAGGCCGGACGGGTCCGCATCGTGGGGCGGATCAAGGACATCGTGATCCGCAACGGGATGAAGATCCCGGCCGCCGAGGTCGAGCAGGCGGTGGCCGGGATAGCCGGTGTCGGCGAATGCGCGGCGTACTCGGTGCCCGACGCGACCACCGGAGAGCGATTGGCCCTGGCGCTGGTGCTCGACGGCGACACCGAGTTGTCGCTGGCAGAGTTGACCGAGGCGCTGGTGTCGGCCGGACTGCCCAAGTACAAGCTGCCTGAGGAACTGGTGTTCTGGGACCAGCCGCTGCCGGTCAATGCCAACGGCAAGGTGGCGCGCAACAGGCTGCACGAGCATGCAGCCGGTCGGCCACGAGCGGTGGCCGACCGACTGGTCGCAACAGACTGATCGCCACAGGTCAGTCGGTACCGCTGACGTTGACGGTGGCCTCTTTGATCTGAGCCTGCCAGTCCGACGACTGACCACTGTGGTCCCGTTTGGACAGCGCCTGAATCGAGACATCGTGGCCCTCGGCGGCCTTACGCAGACTTCCGACGGTGGCCTGCTCACGGGTGATATGGGTGAACGGGTCCCAGTGATACCAGCGCATAGCGTTCTCGTAGGTCATCTTGTTGATGTCGGCGTCGGGTACGTCGAACTCCTTGAGCACCGCATCGAGTTCCTCGGGGGCATTGGGCCACATGGAGTCCGAGTGCGGGTAGTCGGCCTCCCAACAGATGTTGTCGACGCCGATCTTGTTACGCAGTTCCACCCCGACCGGGTCGGAGATGAAGCAGGTCAGAAAGTGTTCGCGGAAGAACTCTGAGGGCTTCTGCTTACCGAAGTCCTGACCGGTCCACGTCGAGTGCATCTCGTAGGTGCGGTCGACCCGGTCGAGGAAATACGGGATCCACCCGGTGCCGCCCTCGGACAGCGCGATCTTGAGACCCGGGTAGGCCTTGACCGGCTTGGACCACAACAGATCCGCGGCGGCCTGCACGATGTTCATCGGCTGCAGGGTGATCATCACATCCATCGGAGCGTCCGGTGCGGTGATGGCCAGTCGACCCGAGGAGCCGATGTGCACATTAAGCACGGTATCGGTGTCGACCAGGGCATCCCACATGGGTTTCCAGTGCTCCAGGTCATGGAAACTCGGGTATCCCATTGCGGCCGGGTTCTCGGTGAAGGTCATCGAGTGCACGCCGCGGGCAGCGTTGCGGCGAATCTCTTTGGCGCAGGCTTCGGGATCCCAGATCACCGGCAGCGTCATCGGGATGAATCGGGCCGGATAGGCGCCACACCACTCCTCGACGTGCCAGTCGTTGTAGGCCTGGATGAGTGCGAGGGAGAAGTCGTGGTCCTCGGTGGCGAACAGCCGCCCGGCGAAGCCCGGGAAGGAGGGAAAACACATCGATCCCAGGATGCCGCCGGCGTTCATGTCCATGACGCGTTCGTCGACGTTGTAACAGCCGGGCCGGATCTCGTCGAGTGCCTGCGGCTCGAGGCCGTACTCCTCCTTGGGCCGGCCGGCAACGGCGTTGAGGGCCACGTTCGGGATCGTGACGTCGCGGAACTGCCATCGGTCGCTGCCGTCGGTGTCGTGCACCAGTCGCGGAGCCTCGTGCTGGTACTTCTTGGGCAGGTGGTTGGCGAACATGTTGGGCGGTTCGACGATGTGGTCGTCGACGCTGACCAGGATCATGTCGTCTTTGTTCACTTCAGTTCCTCTCCAGTACCGGCGTGAAAATCGGGATGGCGAAACCGTCTTCGCCGTGGCGAAAGCCGAGAACGAGCTCCAGCCCGGCAGCCAGTTCCTCGACGGTGCAGTTCTCGACGTGGGTCATCAGGCGTGGTCCCTCGGCCAGGTCGACCATGGCGACCACATACGGCGTGCGCGCATCGAACGGAGCGGCGTTCTGGTGGACCACGGTCCAGGTGTAGAGCGTTGCGCGACCAGATGCCGGGGTGGGGGCCACGTCTTCGCTCCAGCAGTGAGGGCAGAACGCCCTGTGGTGCAGCGAGTTTCGGCCGCAGTCCTGACATGTGTTGAGCAGCAGTGTGCCGTTCTGGATCGCCGACCACCATGCCTCGCTGTCCACGTCGATGGTGGGCCGGTCGGGGCTCGTCATCACTGCCTCCCCAGGATCATCGTGGCACTGTGACTGAAGAAGCCGCCGGTGGCGTGGACGCAGGCGAGTTCGGCATCCTCGACTTGGCGTTCGCCGCACTCACCGCGAAGCTGCCGCACCGCTTCGACCATGAGAAACATGCCGCGCATCCCCGGATGGCAGGCGGCCAGCCCGCCGCCGTCGGTGTTGGTGGGCAGCGCGCCACCGGGCCGCAATGCCCCCGACCCGATGAATGCGCCGCCCTCGCCCTTGGCGCAGAAGCCGAGGTCTTCGACGGTGAACAGCACAGTGGCGGTGAAGGAGTCGTAGAGCTGGCACACATCGATATCGGCGGGATCCACACCGGCCTGGGCGAAGGCGGCCGGGCCGGACAGCGCGCCGGCCGACGTGGTGAAGTCGTCCCACGCGCTCATGCTGACGTGCGAGGCGGCGTCGGCGGAACCGAGTACCCAGACCGGCTCCTTGGCGCAGTTGCGGGCAACGGCTTCACTGGCCAGCACCACCGCTCCGCCGCCGTCGGTGCG
Source organism: Mycobacterium sp. UM_Kg1 (assembly GCF_000972925.1). Lineage (NCBI taxonomy): Bacteria > Bacillati > Actinomycetota > Actinomycetes > Mycobacteriales > Mycobacteriaceae > Mycobacterium > Mycobacterium sp. UM_Kg1. The sequence continues at coordinate 33,161 of NZ_JRMK01000008.1, forward strand.
CAGGCAGACGTGTTTGGCGGTGAAGGGATCGGCCAGCATGGGCGCGGCCGCCACGTCGTCTACGGTGATGCGTTCGCGGTCGAAGGCGTTCTCGTTGCCGGCCGCCCACTCGTGTGCGGCGACCGCGACCTCGGCCAACTGCTCCGCGGTGGTGCCGAACTCGATCATGTGCCTGCGGGCGGCCATGGCGTACTTGGCGATCAGCGTGGCGCCGTAGGGAGCCTCGTATTGCATGGCCCCTCCGGCGCCCATCGCGGCCGCCGAGGCGCGTGTCCGCCGTTTGACGTCCGAGCGGGCGGTGGAGCCGTAGGTGAGCAGGATGACGTCGACTTCGCCCGCGGCGATGGCGGCGACCGCATGTCGGGCCATCACCTCCCACGAGGATCCGCCCACATTGGTGGCATCGACCCAGCGCGGCAGCAGGCCGAGGTACTCGCTGACCTCGATCGGTGGCAGCAGCGTCCCGTGGCCGCCGAAGCCCTCGATATCGTCCTTGGACAGGCCGGCGTCGGCGATGGCGCGGCGTGCGGACTGGGCCATCAGCCCCATCGCGGTCATATCGGGCACCCGCCCGCAGTCGGAGAGTCCCGCTCCCACGATGGCAACGCGCTTGGACGGCATAGCACATGGTAACCACACCGGTAACGGCGTTTACCGAACCCCGTCAATAGTGATTCTCATTCCGCTAACGTCAGGACGATGCGGAACAACCTCAGGGCGGAGTTGCGCGGCGACCGGTTGGTGCTGTGCCTGGCCCTGCTGAACTCTCGCACGCCCGAGGTGCCGGCGATCGCTGCCGCCTGCGGTTACGACGCCATCTACGTCGACCTCGAGCACACCTCGACGTCGTTGGAGACCGCAGCGTTGATGTGTGTGGGTGCCGTCGGTGCGGGCATCGCGGGCCTGGTCCGAGTGCCCTCTCAGGACCCCGGGGTCATCGCACGAGTTCTCGATGCGGGGGCGGTGGGAGTTATTGTTCCCCACGTCAACTCGGCGGACGAGGCGGCCGCTGTGGTGGCTGCGGCCAGGTTCCCTCCGATCGGGCGGCGATCGATCTCCGGTCCCAGCGTGGTGAGCGGATATCGCCCCCTCGACCCGTCCGGGCTCACCGCCGAACTGGAGCGACAGACGGTCGTGGCGGTCATGGTCGAAAGCGTGCAAGCCGTAGCGGATTGTGACCTGATTGCCGCGGTCCCGGGTATCGACATGATCCTGCTGGGGCCGAGTGACCTGACCGCCGAGATGGGAATCCACGGCGATTACGAGAATGATGATTTCCATTCTGCGGTACGCTCTGTTGCAGCGGCTTGTCGTAGGCACGGCGTGGCGCTGGGAATCGCCGGTATCAAGTCGGTTGAACTGCTGGAACGGTTTGTGGGCCTGGGCCTGCGCTTCATTTCGGCGGGTACCGATGTCGGGATGATGACCGAGGCGGCCGGCTCCCGCGCGCTGGCGCTCCGTGCTCTGTCGGCGGGTCGCTGACAAGCGCACAGGCCGCGCACGACGACAGGAGCCCCGGATGCCCACCGCGATACACACCGCACAGGTCAGCGACTCGATGGCGTGGACCGGCGCTGACTTCACCAGCAAAGAGGACCTCTGCTTCGACCTGTCCGCCCGCAATGTGGCGGCGCTGGAGTCGATCCTGGTGCGGACAGCGGCAAAGGACCGAGACGACATCACCTTCGACGACGCGCGCCATCCCGACCTCGATGACGACCTCGCCAGGCTGTACCGCGACCTGATGTTCGGCAAGGGCTTGGCGTGCGTCCGCGGATTCCCGGTCGAGCAGCACTCGGTGGAGGACCTCGAGCGGATCTACTGGGCGTTCTGCTGGCATCTGGGATATCCGGTGTCCAACAACTCCTTCGGTGATCGTTTGGTCCGGGTCCAGGAAGAGATCCTGCCCAACGGTGTGCAACCGGCCCGGGGAACCAAGTCCAGCGCGGAGCTGGCGATGCACAACGACGCCGCCGACATTCTGTCGCTGCTGTGTGTGTATCCGGCTCTTTCCGGTGGCGAAAGCCAGTTCGCCAGCGGGCCCGCGGCCCACAATCGAATCCTGGCGGAACGGCCTGACCTGCTGCAGGTTCTTTACCAGGGTTTCCCGCACCATCGTCGCAGCGAGCAGCCCGATGACCAGCCGGATGTCACACCGTACGACGTGCCGGTGTTCTCGCAGATCGACGGCCGGGTCTGCATCAACTTCACGTACAGCAGCATCCTGCCCGCGATGAAGACCCTCGGCCGCGAGTTCACGCCCGAACAGAATGAGGCCATTGAGCTGCTCCGGCGGGTACTCGTCGAGCAACAGGTCGAGTTCCGGCTCGAATCGGGTGAGGCCGCGGTGGCCAATAACTTCGCGATGTGCCACTCACGCTCCGATTTCGTCAGCAGCACCGACCCGAAGAAGGCGCGCTGCTTCCTGCGGGCCTGGATGGAGGTGCCGCGCGAGGACCGCCGCCTGCCGCTCGGCCGCGAGTACTTCCACATGGAGAACAAGGACATGCGCCTCGGGTATGACGTTGTGCCGGGACGGGACGGCTCCATAGCGCGCAACGACTACAAGAATGTTGACGCCGAGCTGGCCGACATGTTCAAGGCCGCCCAGGTGAAGCCCAAGCCAAGCCGGTGAGCAGGACACACCCGCGGCTGGCATACGAGCGGTGGACCGACCCGATCGCCGGCGACGTGCTGGAGACCGCCGACATCGATGTCGTCCGGCTGGATCTGTCGGGGCCGGCCGAACGCAACTGGTCGGTACTGGAGTCGGCGCACGGCTACCAGGTGGCCACCCGTACCGACACCGCGTCAGTGCCCGGCGCCTCGCAGTATCTGGCCGGTGCCGAGCTGATCGCACGGTGCGAGAACCTGCTGGCGGTGTGCTCTGCCGGGGCCGGCTATGACGTGATCGATGTTCAGGCGTGCACGCGTGCCGGTGTGGCGGTGTGCAACAACTCGGGGCCCGGCGCGGAGGCGGTCGCCGAACACGCGCTCGGGTTCATGCTCGATCTGGCAAAGAAGATCACCGTCTCCGACCGCGCACTGCGCGCGGGACCGGTGGAGAACCGGCTGACCCTGCGCGGAACTCAGCTGCTCGGCAAAACTCTGGGGGTCATCGGCCTCGGGGCGATCGGCTCTCGACTGGTGGAACTCTGCGCGCCGTTCGGGATGACCGTGCTCGCCTACGATCCGTATCTGGATGAGGCCAGAGCAGCAGACCTCGGGGTTGTCGGGGTCCAGCTTGCCGAGCTGATGCGATGCTCGGATTTCGTCCAGGTCACCTGTCCGCTGACGGCCGAGACCGAGGGACTCATCGGGCGCGCGGAGTTTGCCGCGATGAAATCGACGGCGTACTTCATCCCCACCGCCCGCGGGCCGGTCCACGACGAGCACGCCCTGCTGGCCGCCCTGCGCAGCGGCGCGATAGCAGGGGCCGGCCTGGACGTGTTCCATACCGAGCCGCCCCGGCCCGATGATCCGCTGCTGCAGATGGGCAATGTGGTGGCGACCCCCCACACCGCCGGTATCACCGCCGAGGCGGCACGCGATATCGCGGTCGCCACCGCGACCCAGTGGAAGGCGATCTTTGCCGGCCAGCTGCCGCCCCGGTTGCTCAATCCCGATGTGTGGCCGCGCTACTGCGAGCGGTTCAACGACGTGTTCGGTTTCCGGCCGCACGCCGAATCCGACCCGGCGGATTTCGATTCAACACGAAGGTGAGGACTGTGGGATACCAGACGATCGAGTTCGAGGTGCGCGGGCACACGGCATGTGTGACCCTCAACCGACCCGAGGTGCTCAACGCCATCAACGACGAGATGATCGCCGAGCTGGCCGAGGTGTACACCGAGGTCGAGACTTCATCGGACATCTGGACCCTGATCATCACCGGCGCGGGCCGGGCGCTGTGTGTGGGCGCCGATGTCAACAAGGCCGCCGACCACGACATGGAGAACGCCGCGGGAATCGACAACCAAGGCGAACCCATTCTGAGCTCGCTGCGGCAGTGGGATGCCCCGCAGGAGGCGACACCGCCCTGGCTGCAGATGACCAAACCGATTATCTGCGCGGTCAACGGAATCGCATGCGGTGCAGGTATGGACCTGGTCACCACGGCGGACATCACCATCGCCGCACAGAGCGCATCCCTGATGGACCCGCATGTGAGTATCGGCGTGGCGTCGGGCCGAGAAGCCGTACGGCTGGCCCGGATCCTGCCGCTTCCGGTGGCGATGCGGCTGGTGCTCATGGGGCGTCATGAGCGCCTCAGCGCCCAACGAGCCTACGATCTGGGCATCTTCACCGAGGTGGTGCCCGACGCCGCGCTGTTGGACCGGTCCTGGGAGATCGCCGAGATTGTCAACGCGAATGCACCTCTGGCCGTGCGCGGATCACGGATGGCGGTGCGCAACGGCCTGACGCTGCCGATTCACGAGGCCGAGTTGCTGGCCGAGAACTACCGCATGAAGGTGGCACTCACCAAGGATGCGATCGAGGGACCGCGAGCATTCTTGGAGAAGCGCACGCCGCAGTGGCAGGCTCGCTAGATCGTCGCGCTTCATCGCGCTTCAAGCCCCGCCCGTTCTGCTACGCCAAGCCGAAGAAGTTCTTCGCGTTGGTGGACAAGACCTTGCGCTTGGTTTCCTCATCGAGACCCTCGGTCGCCTTGTTCGCGACCGCGGTGCTGTGTGGCCAGTTGGTGTCGTTGTGCGGGTAGTCGGTCTCGAACATCAGCTGATCGGGCCCGATGAGGTCGAGGATGCGAAACGCCACCGGATCGCCGAAGGTCGAGAACCACACCCGGCCGGGAATCTGGCTGCTCGGCGGCGCGGTGAGCAACGGATGGATACCGCCCCACCCCCGACGGTCTTCCCACACCTCATCGACACGTTGAAGGTAATAGGGGATCCAGCCGGCCTGCGCCTCGGCGAACGCCAGCCTGAGCTTCGGAAACTGCATCAGCTTCGCCGAGAACAGCCAGTCCACCAGTGCGATCGTGCAGTTGACTGCCATGAGCGCACTGGTGACCACGTGCGGGGCGTCGGGCGAAGACTTGGTCAGTGACGAGCTTGAGCCGATGTGCATCATGATGCCGACGTTGTGGTGTTCGCAGGCGGCGAAGAACGGGTCCCAATAGCCGCTGTGGATAGACGGCAGGTCGAGGCGTGCGGGGAGCTCGGAGAAGCAGACGGCGGGCATGCCTTTGGCCGCAACCCGCTCCACCTCTTTGGCGGCGAGCTCTGCGTCCCACAGTGGGATGATTCCGAGTGGAATCAGCCGACCGTTCGAGCCTGCGCCCCACTCATCGATCTGGAAGTCGTTGTAGGCCTGGACGCAGAGCAGGGACAGGTCTTTGTCCTTGCCGTAGAGAAATCGCTGTCCGCAGAACCGGACGAGCGTGTTGGGGAAACACGCCGAGGCCTCGATCCCGGCGATGTCCATGTCGGCGAGGCGATCCGCGACGCGGTAGCAGCCGGGGCGCATCTCGTCGTAGGTGATCGGGTCGGTGGTGAGTTCGTCGATCTCGTAGCCGGCCGCGGCGCTGATGAGCGGGATCGGGATGAGGGCATCCTCGTAATGCCAGATGTCGGCTTCGCGACCGGCCGCATCGTCGATGAAGGCGACGTCGGAGGTGACACTGGGGTCCATCCGTCCGCGGTGCCTGACGATTCGCGGCCCGATGTCCCGGTAGCGCGAGGGCAGCCTGCTGGTCCACAGGTCGGCCGGCTCAACGAGGTGGTCGTCCGGCGAGACGATCGGAATATCTGCAGAGCTGACTGAACCCAACGCCGTACTCCTTCAGGACGTGCGACAGCAAGTATTTGTTAAAAACGAGAATGATCGTTTCCACGATAGCGTATGGGTGCCGTGTCCGGTGCTGCGATGGAGGGCACGGCGGGCGATAACCAACATACTCGTGTAGGTAGACGGACAATTCTCGCCGTCGATCCCGTATCCTTCGAGGCATCATGAACGCGAAGAAAGGCACCCCCGGCGGCGCACCGGCCGAGTTGGAGATTGTCGAAGCCGAACTGGACAGCCCCGGCACCACCTGGCAGCAGCGAACCATCGACCGGCGACTCAGTGCTGCGCGGGCGCGCGCACTCGCCCGCAGTTCGCGATTCCTGGCCACGGCTCTGGAGCTCATCGAAGAGTCCGGGCGAGCCGACTTCACCATTCAGACCCTGATCGATCGCTCCAGCCTGAGTCTGCGGGCCTTCTACCAGCACTTCGCGGGCAAGGAAGAACTGCTGCTCGCGCTCTACGAAGACGTCACAAGCCAGTTCACCGAAAGTATCCGTCAGGAGGTCGCGGCCGCGGACGGGCCGATGGAGCAACTCGAGGCGTTCTGCCGCGGCTTCCTCTCCCGCGCCGAATCCTCGGAGAAGTCCGGCGGTCGGGTCATGACCATCTACAACCTCAGCCTGGAGATCGAACGGCCCACCGACTTCGCGAAGATCTGGGAACCGCATCAGAAGCTGCTCACCAAAATCGTGACGGCCTGTTCGCGTGCCGGCTTGGTGCGTAAGGATCTGACACCCGCACAGCTGACCACGCTGCTGAACTCGACTCTGACCGCGCTCGCGCAGATCGGTGTGTTTCAGCTCGGCACCAAGGGGGCTGAGCTCACCGAAGACCAGTTGTGGGCCTGGTGTAAGCAGGCGATCTCGCCACCGGTGGACGAGAAGCCGGCGCCGGTCCGGGCTTCGCGCCCGTCGCGCGCGCGCACAGCCCGTAAGTAGCGCAGGCTAACGGGGTAGACCCAAGCCGTGTTGCGCAATGATCGATCGTTGAACTTCGCTGGTGCCGGCGTAGATCGTGGTGCCGAGGGCGAACCGGAGTAGCTGCTCGAACCTGCCCCGCTCGGGGGCGGTCGGGTCCAAATAGGCCCGCGCCCCGTCAGGGCCCACCAGTTCGACGATGTCCTGACTCGCACGCTCGAGGGCTTCGGTGCTGAAGACCTTGGACATCGGGCCCTCGGCGACCGGTTGTCTACCCTGCTCGCTCAGCCATACACACCGTCGCTGCAGCAACGTGGCGACTTCGGTCTCCATTGCGACTCTGGCGATTCGGCGTCGCACATCGGGTTGGCTCATCGGTACCGCGCCACCGTCGGGTGGGGTCGCCTGCGCCCACTGCTCGGCGTGGTGCAGAAGACGGGCGATGTGCGGCCCCCAGCCCGAGGCGTGCTCGTACTCCAGCGAGAGCCGCAGTACCTGCCAGCCGCCGTCGATCTCGCCGATGCGCCACTGGTCGCCGATACGCACATCGCTGTAGAAGGTGACGTTGGTACGTTCCCCGGACAGCGTCCACACCGCCTGCGCCTCGAATCCGGGACTGTCGCTCGGCACCAGGAACATGGTCAGTCCCTTGTGCTTCGGCTTGTCCGGACTGGTCCGGGCAAGCAGGAACACGTAGTCGGCGATATGGCCGTTGGTGGTGAACATCTTCGATCCGTTGATGATCCAGTCATCACCTTCGCGCACAGCGCGGGTGGCCGCCGCTGCGACGTCCGATCCGCATTCGGGTTCGGTGAATCCCAGCGCGATGGTGATATCGCCCCGCATGGCGTCGGCAACGATCCTCTCCCGCATCGCGGGGGTGCCGGCGGTTTGGATGATCGTCGCCACCATGCGGGTTGTCTCGGACAGGTACACCGGTGCGTCGAAGCGCATCATCTGTTCCTTGACGACCTGTTCGGCCCACAGGCCGCGATTCTGGCCGCCCAACTCGACCGGCCAGGCCGGGGCGAAGTAGCCCTTGTCCACCAAGCCCTTGGCGAAGCTCTCATCATGGGAGACCCCGCTGCGGTAGGTCTGCTCCTCGAACTCGGGAGTCAGCACCTCCTGCAGATGTGCTTGCACCTCAGCGCTGAACTCCGCGGTCTCCGGGTCGAGCCGAAAATGCATGCCCTCGCACCAATCTCTCGCTGGAACACCTAGACGATACTGCTAATCTCAAAAGTGAGAGCAATCATATCCGCGGGAACGGGGCACTGACTTGGACCTGAGCCTGTCCGACGAGCAGCGTCAGCTCGTCGACTCTTTCGCCGCCCTGTATGCGCGTGAGTCGACCTCAGAGCGGGTGCGCTCCGCCGAGCCGGTCGGCTTCGACTCCGCCCTGTGGCTGGCGCTGCGGGAAACGGGTGTCGTGGAGATGGCCGTACCTGAGTGCGACGGTGGTTGGGGTGCCTCAGTGCTCGAGCTGGCGTTGTTGGCCGAACAGCACGGCAGGGCAACAGGATCGGCTCCCGTCATCGAGGCGCAGGTTGCTGCCGGGCTGTTGGCGGCATGCGGCGCGCCCGGGGCCGAATTGCTGGCAACGGCGATGTCGGGTCAGCAGCTGATCACCTTCGCGCCGCGCCGGTCCTATGGTTCGGTACTGGGAATGGTACCGGCGGGCGCGGTCGCCGACGTGGTGATCGCACTCGTGGGCGATCGGTTGGTGGCATCGAGCATCGGCGAAAGAACCGTGGTCGACAACCTGGGAACCCTGCCGTTGGCGGACGTGGCGATCGAACCGCACGCCGTCACGCTGGCCAAGGGTGCTGAAGCGATTGCCCTGCACTCGTCTGCGCTGGACCGGTGGCTGACCCTGACGGCAGCTGCGCTGGTCGGCATCGGCGGTCGCGCCGTCGAAGTGGGCGCACAGTACGCCAAGGAGCGCAGAGCCTTTGGTGTGGCGATCGGATCGTTTCAGGCGGTCTCGCACCCACTCGCCGACAGTGCCACGGCCATCGACGGCGCGCGGCTGCTGGCGTTCAAGGCCGCGTGTGCGTTCACCGACGAGACCCCCCGGGCAACTGAGCTGTCCGCCATGGCGTTCGCCTTCGCCGCCGAGTCCGCCCGCGATGCCACCCGGACCAGCCTGCACGTGCACGGGGGATACGGCTTCGGTATGGAAGCCGATGTCCAGTTGTACTACCGGCGGGTCCGCGGCTTGACCCTGGTCTACGGAGATCCGTTGACCGCGCTGGACCGGGTTGCCGACGCGCGCTACGGCGCAACCGGCTGACGGGCTGTCATTCCAGCGCCCGAACCTGATCCTTGACGGCCAGGACGACCGGCGGTGCGCTACGCCAGTCCGGTACCCCCTGCTCGGGGCCGGCCGTGGCGAGCTTGTCTTCGCGGATGCCCGACCAGTGCGAGTGATTCAGCTGGTGCAGAGTGAAACACGCCTGCAGCGAGTTGTAGAAGCCCATGTTGTCCTGGGTCTGGTTGACCGACTCCTTGATGAGCAACGCGGCCATGGTCGGCACTGAGGCAATCCTGCGGGCCAACTCCAGGGTCCGGTCGGCAAGTTCGTCACGGGTGAAGACCTTGCTGACCATGCCCAGTCGGTGTGCCTCGTGGATGTCGATCGCGTCGCCGGTCAGCATGAGTTCCTTGGCCTTGCGAGACCCGAACTCCCATGGGTGACCGAAGTACTCCATGCCGCACATGCCCAGGCGGGTTCCCACCACATCGGCGAATCGCACATCCTCACTGCCGACGATCAGGTCGCACGCCCACATCAGCATCAGACCGGCGGAGAACACATCGCCGTGCACCTGGGCAATGGTGATCTTGCGCAGGTTTCGCCAGCGCAGGGTGTTCTGGAAGAAGTAGTGCCACTCCTGAAGCATGCATTTCTCGGCGCCCTCCCGTGTTCCGCCGTTGATGGCCGCCGTCGGGTGCTGATCGGGGCCTGGCAGGTACTCGCTGATCGCCTGCTTGGACCCGATGTCATGGCCGGAGGAGAACATCTTGCCCTCGCCGGCCAGGATGACCACCCGGACGTTGTCGTCGGCCTCGGCGGCGCCGAACGCCTCGTCGAGTTCCACCAGCATGCCGCGATTCTGCGCGTTGCGCTGATCCGGCCGGTTCAGTGATATCCGGACGATGCTGCCGTCGTCGTAGGTCTGCCATTTCAGGAACTGGTAATCGCCCACCGCTCTCCCTCTTCCCGCTATGGTAATAATGTTATCGCTTGATGAGAAGAGATATTCTCACACGTAACTTAGGAGTCGCCGTGACCCCTCCCGTCCGTGAGATCTGGGATGCCGACAACCATCTGTACGAGCCTGAAGACGCCTACACGCGGCATCTCCCTCGGCAGTATCGCGACGCCATCCAGTGGATACAGGTCGGTGGCCAGACGAAGCTGATGATCAAGGGGCGGCTGACCGACACCATCCCCAATCCGACGTACGAAGTGGTGGCTTCGCCGGGGGCCTGGGCCGACTACTTCCGGGGGATCAATCCCGACGGTAAGTCGTTGCGGGAGTTGGCCAATCCCATCAGCTGCCCGGACGCCTTCCGTCGCGCCGATCAGCGGCTGACTCTGCTCGACGAGCAGGGCGTCCACGCCTGCGTGATGTTTCCCACCACCGGCGGAATGCTCGAAGAACGCATGACCGACGACATCGAGCTGGCGCACGCCGTGGTCCACGCGTACAACGAGTGGCTGTTGGAGGAGTGGAGCTTCGATTACCGCGGACGTATTTTCGCGACACCGGTGATCACCCTGCCCGACGTCGACAAGGCCGTCGCCGAACTCGACTGGTGCGTCGAGCACGGTGCGCGTGCCGTGCTGGTGAACCCGCGGCCGGTGGCGACGCCCTCGGGCCGCACCACCTCGATGGGACAGCCGTACTTCGATCCGTTCTGGGCGCGTCTGAGTCAGCACGGGATACCGGTGCTCATGCATGCCTGCGATTCCGGCTATGACCGCTACAGCCGCGACTGGGAGGGCGCCGGCGCCGAATACCAGCCGTTCAAGCCCGATGCGTTCAAGACGATCGTGTACGAGGACGCCCGCTCGATCCTGGACACCTGCGCCGCGCTGGTCGCGCACGGCGTCTTCACCCGCCACCCCGGGGTGCGGGTCGGTGTCGTGGAGAACGGCGGCAACTGGGTGCCGCGGCTTATCGAGCTCTTCGATCGCGTCTACAAGAAGATGCCGGCCGAATTCGGCGAACATCCGGTCACCGCGTTCAAGCGACACATCTGGGTGAACCCGTTCCACGAGGAGGATATGGCCGGGCTCATCGATCTGATCGGCGCGGATCGAGTGCTGTTCGGCTCGGACTACCCGCATCCGGAGGGGCTGGCACATCCGGCGGAGCTGACACCGGAGATCGCCGCACTGGACGAACCGGTGATCGAACGTATCGTGGGCGCCAACCTGCGTGAGCTGCTGACGGCGGTGCCCGGTGGGCGATAACCCGCGGGTGATCCTCTGGGGACCGGGGCAGGTGGGTATCGGCGCGTTGCGGGCGGTCATTGCGCATCCCGGCCTGGACCTGGTCGGGCTGATCGTGCATTCGGAGTCCAAGGCCGGGCGCGACGCCGGTGAGATCTGCGGCATGCCCGCGACCGGGGTGATCGCCACCCGCGACATCGATGCCGCGCTGGCGATCGATGCCGACGTGGTCGCGTTCTTCGCCTCCGGCGACTACCGCTACCGGGAGGCCGCCGAGGATGTCGCCCGCTGTCTGCGTGCGGGCAAGAACGTGGTGTGCACATCCCTTGTGCCACTGTGCTATCCGCCTGCGGCCGACCGCGAAACCGTCGAGCTCCTCGAGGATGCCTGCCGCGAGGGCGGCACCAGTCTGTTCAACAGCGGCGTCGACCCCGGCTGGGCAAACGATGTCATCGCGCTGACGATGACCGGGTTCAGCAGCAGGGTCGACACCATCACGATGCTGGAGATCCTCGACTACGGCCCGATCGCCCAACCGGAGATCATGTTCGATTTCATGGGTTTCGGTCATACGCCGGATTACCCGGCCCCGCTGTTCGACACGGCGCGGCTGGCCGCGCTGTGGTCGCCGATCGTCCACCTGGTCGCGGACGGTGTCGGTCTGCCGCTTGATCGTGTCGAGACGACGATCGACAAGTGGCTGGCCACCGAGCGCTACCAGGTCGCCTCCGGCTGGGTGGAACCCGGAACCATGGGCGGTATGCGGTTCAAGCTGGCCGGAATGGTGGACGGCGAGGAACGTGTCGTGCTCGAGCACATCACCCGGATGGGCGAGCATGCGGCACCGGACTGGCCGCAGCATCCGTCGCCCCACGGCGGTTACCGGGTGATCGTCGACGGGTTGCCGACCTACACCGTCGACATCGAGATGCACGGCCGCGGGAACAACATGCGCGGGCTCACCTACGCGACGGTGATGCGTGAGCTCAACGCCATCCCGGCGGTCATCGAGGCAGCGCCGGGCCTGCTGTCGACCCTGGACCTGCCGCTGGTCACCGGTCCGGTGCGGGGCGGTACCTGGCAAGGGGTCCTGCCACGGAGGGTGCATGAACCACAAGCCGGTTGAGCCGGTCTCGGACGATCTGTGGACGGTGATGAGCACCGCGACGGCGGTGCGGCGCTACCGCGACGAAGCCGTTCCGGATCAGATGCTGGAGAAGTGTCTGACGGCGGCGTCCTGGGCCCCCTCGGGCGGCAACGGGCAACCCTGGCGGTTCGTGGTGCTCAACTCGCCTGAACTCCGTGCGCTCGTCACCACCGCAGCGCAGCGCACCTGGGAGGTGATGAAGGACTTCTACCGGCTGCCGGACGTCACCGATAGCGCCGACGATCCCAAATCACGCACACTGCGCACCATGGCCGAGCACATGCGCGTCGGTGGCGGCGCACCCGCTCTGGTGTTGTTCTGCGTGCAGCCGCAGCGGGGCACCACGGAGCTGCAGCAGGGGGGCTCGGTGTTCCCCGCCGTCCAGAACTTCCTGCTGGCGGCGCGGTCGCAGGGGCTGGGCGCGGCCATCACACTGTGGCAGGACGCCTGCGACGCCGAGTTACGCCGACTCGTCGGCATCCCGGAAACCTGGAAGGTCGCCACCTTGGTCACCGTGGGCTGGCCACGAGGACACCACCATCGGGTCCGCCGCAAGCCGCTGGCCGATGTCGCGGCCCGGGACCACTGGGACCGGCCCTGGACACCTCAACTCGCCTGACCGGGTTTCGGCCCCGTCATCGCAGAAACAGCGCCGTCGCCTCCACGGTGGCCCACACCAACATGACCAGGCCGGTATCGCGCAACACCGGGATCAGCGCCGCCCCGCGCAGGCCGGAGCGCACCGGCGCAGCCGCCCGCAGGGCCAGCGGCGTGGCCAGCAGGCCGGCCGCGCACCAGGGCGTGGCCCGCATCAGTGCCAGCGTCATCAGACCCGTCAAGGCCAGCAGCAGCGTGTAGAGCACCCGCGTGCGGGCGTCGCCGAGTCGGACCGCCAGCGTCAGCTTTCCGGCGGGCTCGTCGGTGACGATGTCGCGCAGGTTGTTGGCCACCAGCACTGCCGAGGACAGCGCGCCCCCCCCGACCGCCAGCGCGCCGCCGACCCAGTCGATCCGCAGGGCCTGGACATATTGGGTGCCCAGTACCGCGACCAGGCCGAAGAACACGAAGACCGCGATCTCACCGAAGCCGGCGTAGCCGTAGGGTCGCGACCCGCCGGTGTAGAGCCACGCCCCGGCGATGCAGACCGCCCCCACTGCCAGCAGCCAGGGTGCGGTGAGCAGGGCCAGCGCCAAACCGGCCAGCGCTGCAACCGACAGCGCGGCGATCGCTGCGTACAGCACCGCCCGGGGGCTCGCCAGCCCGGCGCCCACCAGACGCACCGGCCCGCTGCGATCGTCGTCGGTGCCCCGGATGCCGTCGGAGTAGTCATTGGCGTAGTTCACCCCGATTATCAGCGCCACCGCGACGGTCAGCGCCAACAAGGCCTTCCACCACACCGCTGCACCCAGCCACGCGGCCGCACCCGTTCCGGCGACCACCGGGGCGATCGCATTGGGCAGGGTGCGGGGACGTGCCCCCTCTATCCATTGTGCGAAGCTGGCCACCGCACGATCCTTGCATGAGCGGCGGAACGTGCTCGGCGGTGACGACCCGATCGGGATGGCCGTCAGCGGCGAGGTACCACCGAGATCAGGAGGAAGCGGCGGACATGCTGGGCGTGATCGGCGGTAGCGGCTTCTACTCGTTCTTCGGTGACGACGCGCGCCGTTTCACCAGCGAGACCCCCTACGGAGCCCCCAGCGCCGAGATCACCATCGGTGCTGTCGGTGGCCACGAGGTCGCCTTTCTGCCGCGGCACGGCGCGGCGCACGAGTATTCGGCCCACACGGTTCCCTATCGGGCCAACATGTGGGCCCTACGGGCCTTGGGAGTGCGGCGGATCCTCGCACCGTGTGCGGTCGGCAGCCTGACTCCGGAACTGCCCCCGGGCTCGGTGGTGGTCCCCGATCAGCTGGTGGACCGCACCCGGGGGCGTGCCGACACCTACTTCGACGACGGCGGCGTACACGTCGAGTTCGCCGACCCGTACTGCCCGGCGCTGCGGGCCGCGGTGACCGGGCTGCCCGACGTCGTCGACGGCGGGACCATGGTGGGGATCCAGGGCCCGCGCTTTTCCACCCGCGCCGAAAGCCAATGGTTCGCCGCGGCCGGATTCCGGCTGGTCAACATGACGGGCTATCCCGAGTCGGTGCTGGCCCGGGAGCTGGAAATGTGTTATGCCGCAGTAGCTTTGGTCACCGACTTGGACGCCGGTGTCGATGTCGGTGCGGGCGTGAAGGCTGTCGACGTGTTCGCCGAGTTCCAGAAGAACATCGAGCCGTTCAAAGAACTGGTTCACCAGGCCATCGAACAGATCGACGCCGAGCGCACCTGCACGCACTGCCTGTCGCACGCCGGTGTTCAGCTGCCATTCGAACTGCCCTGAATCGGCGTAGCGCGCTCAGAGGTGGGCGGCGGCATACTCGGCGCCCTGCTCAGTCATGCCGTTGACGCCGTACGACGCATGTGCGAAGGGCGGGCCGCCGGCTGGGGCTCCGTTACAGATGGTGTCGCCGTCGGCGCACAGTTCCAAGGTCTTGGACGCATACTGTGGACCGATCCGCACTGGTGGCGCGCCGTTGGGTGCAAGGAACTCCGCCGAAGGCTTGCCGAACAACACGACCGCCGCAACGTGGTTGGCCACGGACGGCGGCATCGGCTGGGGGAGGGAGGTGAGGTAGGCGGCGGGGACTTCTCTGGGGAACTCGGCCGACGTGGTGTAACCGGCCAGCGCCGCACCTTGGGAGAAGCCGCCCAGCACGATGCGGGTGTTGGGGCAGTTCGCGGCGGTGTTCTCGATATGGGTGCCGGCGTCTCGGATACCGTCGACCACGGTGCGGGCGAAGTCGAGACCGCCGCCGAAATCATTGCTGGCGGCGTAGTTGACCGGATACACCTCGAAGGAGCGCTCACCCACCTTGGCCCGCAGCGCATCGACGAAGGATTGACCGACGCCGCCGACGCCGGGTGGCTCGCTGGTGCCGCGCGCGAACACCACCTCCACATCGGGGCAGGGTTGCGCCCAGGCGGAGGGGACGCCGGGGGCCACCAGTGCGGCACCGCCCAGCACCATCGCTGCGCCCAGATACCGAGCAATGCGCCGTGTTGTCGTTGCGACAAATGCAGTGATGTCCATCGTGACCTTCATCCGTATCGTTCACCCGCGCTCACGAGCAGAAAGCTTCGGCTACCCGTCGTCGGAGTTCGATAAACGCCGCGGTGCCCCGGTGCTCGTGCCGGCCGCGCGACGGCACTCAGTCGCCGCTCGAGCCGCCCTGCACCACTTCGCCGTCTTCGGCTGCAGCGTCACTGCCCCGATAAATCTTGGGTCCACCCGTGGGTGCGGCGGTGGGGGAGTTCGCGGAACGGAAGATACGCGGCGAGCCTGGTCCGCCGGGCCGCGGACGGTCGTCGGCGGGCACTGTGCCGCGGCCGACGATGATCGCCACCGCCAGGACGCACAGGGCAAGGCCGCACAGCACCACGTCGAAGGTGCTGGTGATCTGCTGCGCGAGTCCGTTGCCGTACACCGGTCCCGCCGCCGCGGCCACGCGCTGGGCCTCGGCGAGCCGTGGCGCCAGACCGACGCCCACCACCACGCGCGCCACCGTGAAGCCGACGAGGACGGCGCTCACCGACCAGACGGCGGCCGCCGGAAGGGATCGATTGCCCAGGTTGAGCCGCAGCCAGATCGCCAGGGCCGCGCTCACCACGTCGAAGGACGCCGTCGCAACGCTGTCGTAGGGCGAACGCGGCAGGTCCAGGCCGACAGCGACGCTCAGATCGACGATGCGCATGAGGGCCGACCCGCAACTCCAGACCGCGATGAGCAGCAGCGTGTTACGCGTCGCCGCCAGCCACGTCGCCGGCGACGCGTCGCGTGCTGCGGCCACCGCGAGCAACGCCCCGGCCGCCACCCACACCAGATAGCCCTCGAAACCGACCCCCGCCGTGGAGGTGTTCTGGGCGATGCCGTGAAAGCCGTCGATGTCGCGGCCCACCGGCAGCACCCACACCAGCAGTACGGCAACCACAGTGGCTGCACCGAGAAGGACAACGCTGAGCTGGGATGCCTTGTCGCGCAGGAGCACCCACCGCGAGGCGAAGATCGCCGTGACCCACGCCGCCGCCCCGTACACCAGCGCGGTGGCGATGATCGCCACCTGCGCTCGGCCGAAGCCGTCGGGGGACTGCGCGTCGGGCAGGGCGTAACTCACGCGCCAGTAGAGGTTGAACAGCGTGCTCAGGGTGGCACCGGCGATCGCTGCGTACCCCAGGACCCGGACGGTGCGCCACCACAAGCGCACCGGTCCGGCAAGCACCGGTTGCGCGGCGAGCAACGCCCCCGCGGTGCCCAGCAGGGCGCCCGGACCCACCCCGCCGGGCGGTCGCGGGCTTCCCCCGTAGCGCACCGTCTGCACCACATCAGCGGCAACGATGCCGAGCACCAACAGCAGATACGGCGTGCTGAGAAGTAGGCGCAGCGTCGCGGTGGCCACCGGATCGGTCGGCTCACGCGTGATCGCCCAGGGCCCGACGTAGGTGGCGGTGATCGCAGCGACTGCGAGCACCGTGGCGACGGCCAGTGCAATCGACAACCCTGCGGGGCTGCCCGGGATTCCGGCGCCCACATAGACGCTCCACGGCAGGGCCGACGCCGCGATCAGCAGTGCCGCGGCCGTTGCATCGCGGCCGATATTCCAGGCCCTGGTCGACTCGGCGATCACCTGCTCACCATAGTCGCGAGCGGCACCTACGCCCCGGACCTGCAAAGATCAGCCCGGTCGGCTATCGGTCAAGCGCGGCTAGACTGGCTAAACGAGTGGCCGCGGAAGGAGACGCGTAATGGACGTCGCGCTCGGGGTGTCGATCACCGGCGCGCTCGCCCGGCTGGCGCTCGTCGAGTCGGACGGCTACGGCGATGCCGTTCTCGACGAGTCGATGCTCGACCTGACGCGCGATCCGGTCGAAACGCTGACCGACACCGTGATCGGTACACACCGCACGCTGGCCCAGGAGGGCCATCGGTTGGCGGCGACGCGGCTGTGCTGGTCGGACTCGGAATTGCTCGCCCAGCTCCACCGCGCCCTGGAAGAGGCGGGGGTCGAGAACGTCACCGAGCTGGCCCAGGCGCGTTCGGCCGTTGCGCTGGCGCGCAACGCCACCGACGAGGACGGTCAGACCACGTGGTTGCCCGCCGGTCCGGCCGGCGACGCGACCATGACCGCACCGGCGGTGACGCAGGCCAGCGCCGTGGCGGCAGCGTCCACGGAGCTGGCACCAGCGGTGGAGGAAAGCCTGCCGGAGCAGCAACTGGCGTATTCGATGACCGACGACGACGGTGAGCTGCTGCCGGTGGAGTACGCCGAGAACGACTATGAGGGCTACGAGGCCGACTACGAGGCCGACTACGGGGGCGCCGACCCCGCTGAAGTCGACGCCCCACCGCCGCCGGTGGGGCGTGCACTTCTGGTGGGCAGCTCGGTCGGGGGAATTCTGGTGGCCGGATGCGCGGCGCTGGCGGTGGCGGTGACCATCGGCATCCGCCCGACCGCCGCGTCAACGCCGTCGCAGCCCGCGGTGGTGCCGCCGCCGCAGTCCCAGCCGGTGCCGGGCAACTTCCTGCCGGTGCTGCCGGTACCCAAGCCGGTGCCCACGTCCGTTCCCCAGGCTCCACCTCTTAACTCGGTTGTGGCGCCGGTGAATACAGCTCCGGACGTCGTTGTTCCGCCGGCGGCGCCGGTACCGCCGGCGGCACCGGCGCCTCCTGCGGTGATCCCGTTCCCGATTCCGGTCCCGATCATCACCGGACCTGTCGGGGGCGGTGGCGGCTGGGTGCCCGGCTCGGGCAACGGTGGGGGAGGCGTCGGGCCTGGTCGTGGCCAGGGCCAAGGCGGTCACTCCGGCGGCGATGCCGGCTCGGGGGACGGTACAGGAGGCAACGGCTCCAGCGGTAACCCGGGCGAATCCGTCAGTGGTGCAGGTGGTTCCGGCGACACCGGTTCGGGTGGTAACACCGGCGGCTCCGGTGGTAACACCGGCGGGTCCGCTGGCAACACCGGAGGGTCCGGCGGAACCTCCGGGGGTTCTGACGGCGGCAGTTCCGGGGGCAGTGGAGCGGGCGGCGACGCGGGCGAATCCGGTGGCGGCAGCGGCGACACGAGCGGCTCCAGCGGTTCGGGTTCGGGGACTTCCGGGTCGAACGGTTCCGGTTCGGGGACGTCCGGCTCCGGCAGTTCGGATTCCGGAACATCCGGGTCGGGCGGCGCAGGCGGCTCCGGCGCTACGTCGGGGGGCACCTCGGGTGGTGAATCAGGTGATTCCGGCGGTACTTCCGCCGGTTCCGGCGGAAGTTCTGGCAGCACCGGCGATTCCGGCGGCGGGGGATCGAGCTCCGCGGGCTCAGGCGGCGACGCCGGGGCATCGTCGGGCGGCAGCTCCAGCGGCGATTCCGGTGGCTCGAGTAGCGGCTCCAGCGGCGATTCCGGTGGCTCGAGCGGCGGCTCCAGCGGCTCGAGCGGTGGCTCGAGTAGTGGGGCGGACTGAACTTCTCGCCTCGGTGACCGCGCCGGCTCGCGGGCTGCGATTCGAGCTCGCGGTCTAGTCCGACGCTTTCCGGACGGCAGAGAACCGGAGCACCAGTGCTTTTCGATCCAGTTTGCCGATTCCGCGCCGGGGCAGCGAGGCGACGAGATGTAGCTCGCGCGGCGCGGCCGTACTGTCCAGAGACGCCGCGACATGGGCGCGCAACTCTTCCAGGGTCGGCGGTGGCGCACCGGGCGCCGTCACGACCGCGGCGACCACACGCTGCCCCAGTCGAGCGTCGTCGATCCCGAACACCGCGCACTCGGCCACCGCGGGATGGGTCGACAACGCCGACTCCACCGGTCCGGGAAGCACCGTCAGCCCGCCGGTGCTGATGCTGTCTCTTATAC
>NZ_JRMK01000009.1:0-50097 GCF_000972925.1 Mycobacterium sp. UM_Kg1
GAGCCCCAGATACATGACGTGT
This sequence comes from Mycobacterium sp. UM_Kg1, assembly GCF_000972925.1. Lineage (NCBI taxonomy): Bacteria > Bacillati > Actinomycetota > Actinomycetes > Mycobacteriales > Mycobacteriaceae > Mycobacterium > Mycobacterium sp. UM_Kg1. The sequence continues at coordinate 23 of NZ_JRMK01000009.1, forward strand.
CCCCAGAACGTACCGAGGATGGAGGTGGACGTGTAGTCGTCGACGGGGTCACCGGGGAAGCTGTAGACGGTGGTGGTGAACGCGTTATTCGGGGTCAGATTTCCGTACAACAGCGAGGGGTCGTTTGCCAGCGACACCTCACCGACGGAATTGGCCCACACGCCGTTGGGGCTCGACGGGTTGCCGATGAACACGAAGTGCAGCGCCTCGGGGTCCACGCCGTCGGCGGCGAGCTGCGCCATCGCGATCGAACTGGCCGTGGCGCCCTGCGAGTAGCCGAACACCCACAGCGGGTTGTCGGCGTCGTAGGCGTCCGGGTTGGCGTTGAGCTCGGCGTGCACGGCCCGAACGATCTCGGCGGCCCCCGCGAAGCTGCTGTAGCCCTGCAGGAACAGTTGCGGGGTGGTCAGCACCCGCAGGGGGCCATCGCAGTCGCCGGCACCGATCAGGCACACCGTCGGGTCGTCGCCGGCATCGAAGCCCAGCGGTTGCAGGAAGAGATCGGCCGCGGTCTGGGCGAAGGTGGGCGACGGCGTGGGCAGCATGGTGCCGCCGACGAAGATCGCGGTGTCCGCCAGCAGGGTGACCTCAGGGGCGTGGGCGGCCCGGACGACCGGGGTTCCGGCGATACCGGCGGCGATCACGCTCGCGGCGGCGATCGGCGCCAGGGCTTTCCTTGATTGCATCCGCACTCCCCGCGATCCTGGATAAATACTCAGGAAACCTTAAAAGTTGACTGTGGCGATCATGGCAGGGGCGTCCCTGGTGCGTCAACGCGCAGCGTGCGCGTAAGCGGCCCGACCAGCTCAGGCCGGAACGAGCCGTACCGGCAGGTGCCGATGGCGGCGAATGATGTTGTTGAGCGCCCAGGTCGGTTCGCCGGTCACCTCGATGCGGTCGACGAGGTCGATCAGGGCCGTCAGGACGGCGGCGGTCTCCAGCCGGGCCAGGCCCTGGCCTGCGCACGCGTGAGCGCCGTTGCCGAACCCGACGTGGCGTCCCGCGTCGTTGCGAATGTCGAAGACGTGGGGGGCGTTCCATTCGCGTTCGTCGCGGTTGGCGGAGGCGTAGATCAGCAGCACGCGGGCACCCGCGGGCAGGCGGGTGCCGGCGACCTCATGGCTGTGCGCCACTTTGCGGGTGAAGGCCCGCAACGGCGATTCGAAGCGCACCACCTCGTTGACCGCGTTGGGGATCAATGCCGGGTCGGCCTTGAGCAGCGCCCACTGGTCGGGGTGGGTGGCCAAGAGGTGGATGGCGCTGGCGATGGCGCTGATCGTGGTGTCCAGCGACGGTCCGAGGTAGTCGATCAGCAGTGGTGCGACCTCTTCAATCCCCAGTGTGCCTTCGTCGACGAAGCCGAGCAGGTCATGGGCCATGCTGTCGGGCAGCACGTCGCGCCGGGCAGCGATCCGGCGGGCGAAGCGCAGCATCTGCAGGCTGCGGGGAACAGCCTTGGCGGCCTGCCAGTTGAGCGGCCCGAGGACATCGAACGTCGCTGCCGCCCAGTCGAGGAGGTGGTCGCGCTGATCGTGGGGCCAGCCCACCAGATCGGGGACGAAGGCCAGCGGCAGTGCGGTGGCCAGCTCGGCGACCGCATCGACGTTTCCGCGGCGCACGGCGCGCTCGACGATCTCCCGGGCCCGCTGATCGACGTTGTCGGCCAGGGCGCGCAGCGCTCGGGGCATCATCCGGTGGGCGAGGAGCTTGCGCCGCCGGTCGTGTTCGGCGCCGTCGCTGTTGAGGGTGGTGCCTCGCGAGAGGCGATTGGTGGGCGGGTTGATCGCGACCCCGCGCCCGGACTTATAGAGTGCGTCGTTGCGCAGCGCGGCCTTGCATTCGGCGTATCGGGGTAGGGCGTAGACCCGCTGGCGCGGCAGCCAGACCACGGGTCCGAGGTCGCGCAACGCCCGGTAATGCGGATAGGGGTCGAGGATCGCCGACCGGCTGTAGACGCTGGGGCGGTACACCGGTATGTCCCTGGAGCGCGCGGGCACAGTGTGGTTCCTATTCGTCAAGGTGCGTACGGGCAGAGAACAGCGGCACCGCCCGGCACAGTGCGGTGACGTCGCGTCCGGCCACCATGACGGTGCCGTCGGGCCGTATCACGGCGGCGGTCACCCGATGCCTGCCCAGCCAGCAGGCCAGTTCGGTTCCCGGGGCCGCGAACACCGTCCGGGCTCCCCGGCCGGCGACCAGGCAGTCCTGCTCCGGTGTGAGCCGCGCCGTAGTCACCACAGCGAATCCGGGGCCCATCTCCTCGTCGAGGCGGCGCCCCGTCTCGAGCAGCGGGTTGGGGCACAGTCGCCCGGCGATGCGGCGGGTGTTCGCGCGCCGGCGCACCATCGCCGAGGAACGCAGTGGCGGGGTCTCGGAGTCGGTGATCTTGCTGCGCAGCCCCGGCACCAGGTGCACTCTGGGCAGCGTCAGGCGCCGCAACGCGGTACCGAGTTCGCCGCCGGCGGTCATGGCATATCCGACGGTGAGCGCCAACGAGATCAGCTGTCGGGTATGGCGGGCCCGCTCGGTCTGGTAGCTGTCCAGGACGGCCGACGGCCAACTGCCGCGGTGGTGTCCGGCGATCTTCCAGGCCAGGTTCATCGCGTCGCGCAGTCCCGCGCCCATCCCCTGCCCGATGAAGGGCGGGGTCAGGTGCGCGGCGTCACCGAGCAGGAACACGCGCCCGGATCTCCACCGGTCGGCGATCTGGGCCCGGAAGGTGTACTCGGCGACCCGCAGCAGGCGCAGGTCGGCGTCGGGCACCGCGCGCGTCCAGGGCGCGATCAACGGGCGCAGCGCGGGCAGATCCGGGAAGTCAGCGGCCGACTCGTGCTCTGCCAAGGCGAATTCCCACCGATACCGGTTCTGGCCGATGCGCATGTAGGTGCCGGCGCGCCGGCTGTCGCAGACCTGATGCACGCCGTCCCACTGCTGCAGGTCCACCGAGCACCCGACGTCGATCACCAGCCAACGCTGGTCGAACCTCCCGCTGCGCATGCGCGCACCGATCGCGTCGCGCACCATGCTGTTGGCGCCGTCGCAGCCCAGCACATAGTCGGCGGTGATTCGCGACTCGTGGCCACTGGCCCGGTCGCGGATCCGCAGTTCCACACCGTCGGCGGTCTCGGCGATCTCCAGCACCTCGGTATCGCCGCGGAAGCGGGCCTTGGGAAAGCGGGTCAGGTTCTGCCGCAGCAGGTTTTCGAGTTCGGGCTGGTCGAACATGTTCGCGGCCGGATAGCCGTTGCGGGTCACTGCGGTGTCGCGGCTGAACTCGGCCAGCACGGTCTGCCATCGGTCGATGAGCCGCAGTCCTTTGGCCGGGCGGGAGATCGCGGCGAATGCGTCGGCGACACCGAGCCGCGCCAGGATTCGGTAGACCTCGTCGTCGAGGTGGACGGCCCGGGGCTGGGGGTAGACCTGCGGCCACCGGTCGAGTACCAGGGTGTCGATGCCGTACTGGGCCAGCAGCGTGGCAGCGGTGATACCGGTGGGGCCCCCGCCGACGATTGCGACCGTGACGCGCTCGCCACCGCGGCGCTCCTGCGCATCCGTCATGGCATGTCGCGGGTCACGTGTGACGCACCGTCAGCCGCTGGGCCCCTAAGTCGATGGCACCGTCGTCGGTGGCGATCGAGGCTTCGACGATATCGCCGTGCTGCAGGTAGTTGGGGTTCTTGGCCTGGCGGGCGAAGAAGGCCTTCCATTTGACCGCGGGCGGCAGCAGGTTGCCGATCAGCTCGATCGGCTTGGCCGGGGCGCGCAGCGCGGTGCCCGCCGGCGTGCCGGTCAGGACGAGGTCGCCGGGGGCCAGCTGCTGGAACCGGGTCAGGGCCTGAAGTGCCTGCAGGGGGCGGTAGAGCATGTCGCCTTCCACCAGGCTGTTCTGGCGTTCCTCGCCGTTGACGCTCAACCGCAGTCGCAGGTCGCCGAACCGGGCCAGCTCGGCGGCGTCGACGAGCACCAGCGCCGGCCCCACGGGGGTGAAGGTCGGGTAGGACTTGGCTTCGTAGAACTGGGTCTGCGGCAGTTGGACGTCGCGGGCGGAGACGTCGTTGGTGATGGTCAGGGCGGCGACATAGCCGGCCAGGTTCGCCTCGGTGATCACGGTGCCGACCGGGATGTCCCGGCCGATGATCAGGCCGATCTCCACTTCGTAGTCCAGCAGGCGCACGTGGGGCGGCCGGATGATCTGTGCGTACGGATCCGTCACCGACGCCGACGATTTGCGAAAGAAGGTCAGCGGGATGGCTTTGGGGTCCATTCCGGCGTCGATCACGTGGGATTCGAAATTGGTCATCTGCGCCACCACCCGGCACGGCGCGGTGACCGGCGCCAGCAATTCCAGGTCTTCGACGGCGACGGTGCCTCCGGCGGCGGCGGCCGCCTCGATCGCGGCCCGGTCGGCGAGCAGCTCGGCGGTGCTGGTGGCCGCGGTGGCGATCTTGGCGGCACCGGTGGGCGTGCGCACCCACCAGGCGTCGGCGGTGCGCAGGACGGAAATGGTCATGAGACAGCTACTTTCAGCAGGCCGATGAGGCGGTTGAGGTCGAACTCGTTGTCGTGCCGCAGGGCGGTGAGCATGGCCGCCGCCTGGCGCCCTGCCGAACGGGGGCCGGCGTCGAGGAAGTCCTTGGTGACCGGCGGGCCCCATTGGGCAAGCCCCGAGGCGGTGAACGGCGCCCATCCGGGTTCGACGGAGCTGTCGAAGACATCGCCGTCGGCGTAGTGCTCGACCAGGAAGCCGTCGGGATCGCGCCAGTAGTCGAAGAGCTGGCTGCCCTGGATGTGGCGCCCGATGCCCCAGGACCGGAGGTAGCCGCGCTCGTGCAGGTATTCACCGCCGGCGGCCAACGCGTCCAGGTCGGCGACTTCATAGGCCGAGTGCACATACCGGTTCGCCGGGCCCAGCGCCAGGGCCAGGGTGTGGTGGTCGACGGGGATGCTGCCGCGGTCGCAGCGGATGAAACTCATGGCCGGCCCGCGGTCGCGTTGCCCGGGAAAGTAGAGGAAGTCGCTGACGATCATCCCCAGTGTTTCCAGGTACCAGTTCAGCGTCTGCAGATAGCGGGTGGACTGCAGGACGACGTGCCCCAAACGCTGCACCCGGGCGGGTGCCCGCAGCGGACGCACTCCGGCGTTGATCCGCGCCGTCGCTCCCCCGGCGTTGGCGAGCTGCGGGGTTTGCGGGGGCGCCGCGGGCAGCGTGTGCATTCCCGCGACGACCGTGACGGTGGTTCCGCTGGGATCGACCAACGGAACCCCCACGCCGCCGACCGATTCGGGCAGGCGGCGCAGGGGAACGCCGAGCTTGTCGGCCAACCGGTGAACGTCGGCCTCGTCGGCGGCGCGCAGCGCGTAGCCGGCGAACCGGGTCTGCGGTCCACGCCGCAGGAACACGCAGGGCGCTCCCGGATCTGTGCCGCGCAGGTGCACCTGGCCGGGATCGCTGTAGGCGACGCCGAATCCGAAGGCTCGGGCGAATGCCTCGGCGCGCAGCAGGTCGGGCTTGTCGAACTCCAGCCAGGCGATGTCGACCACCCGGATGAGCGGGTCACGGGCACGACCGGGGTGCTCGCCCCGGACCGCGCCGCGTTCGCTGTGCAGATGCTTGTGCCCGTCTTCCACGTCTTGCACCGTCGCCCTTCGCTTAAGCTGACGAAATCGTCACATACGACCAAAGCCTCAGTCAACTGGTTTGACGAAATCATCAGGACTGAATGGCCTGCTAGCCTGCACCCATGGATGCGCCCCCGCGCGACGTCGCCGACCCGGCGGCCGGCCCTGCCAACAGGCTCGAACGACGCAAGCTGCGCACCCGTGCCGCCCTGATCCGGGCGGCGCAGGGCTTCATCGCCCAAGGCCGGCTCGCGGTGCCCGTCCTCGAGATCACCCAGGCCGCCGACGTGGGCATGGGTTCCTTCTACAACCATTTCGACAGCAAAGAAGAACTCTTCGCCGCAGCCGTCACCGACGCCCTCGACAACATCGGGGCCCTGCTGGACACCTACACCGGAGACATCGCCGACCCCGCCGAGGCGTTCGCGGCCAACTACCGCCTCACCGGTCGGCTGTTTCGCCTGCGCCCCCAGGAGACCGCGCTGCTGCTGGCCAACAGCAGCACCCTGATCCTGTCCGACCGCGGCCTGTCCCCGCGCGCACTGCGTGACATCACCGCGGCAGTCGGGCAGGGACGCTTCACGCTCTCCGATCCCGAACTGGGCCTGGCCCTCGCCGGCGGGGTGCTGGTCGGACTGGGAACGCTGCTGAGTCACCGGCCCGACCGCGACACCGAGACGACCGTCGACGAGGCAACCGAGCACTTGCTGACGACCTTCGGCATGAGCCCCGAACAAGCCCGCGAGATCTGCCGCAAGCCGTTGCCCGACCTGTCGGCGCTGCGCGATGCGACGGCGCTCGAGGCCCCGCGCTAGCCGCGGCGAGCTCGCCGGCGCCGCCACGACCCGGGGAGTCCATTGACTTGGGGCGAGCGCCCCTGCGATGATCGCGCTCAGCTGGAACTTTGGATTTACTCGTCTGATTTTTAGTTCCCAAGTCACTGTGCACCCGTGTCGGAAGGCCGCCCCGTGAAGCTCACCCAGGCCCTCGCGCCGATCGCACTCGTCGGCACCCTGGCCGGCGGGGTGCTCGCCACACCGGTCGCGCACGCCACGCATGTCGACGTGGACCTGCTCGCCGGCACCGCGTTCTTCGTCGGGCCCACGACGCTGTCCACGCCGTCGCCCACATTCGCCCAGACCGCAGCGGATCTGTTCTTGCAGCCGCTGGGCTTCGACGGCGGCGGCGATCTGGACTCCTGCGTCGTCGGGGCCGCCGTGTGCGACGCTCCGCTGCGCATCCTGTCCACCCCGGCGCTGATTCAGCAGGACCACAGCAGCTTCGTCGGGGCCGCCGAGATCGTCCGGGCGGTGCACGCCGAACTGGCCGCCAACCCCGACGCCTACAACGCCGAGAACCCGTTGTGGATCTTCGGCTGGTCGCAGGGCGCCACCGCCGGCTCGATCGCGATGGCCCAGCTGGCCCACGACGGCGTGGACCCTCAAGCGCTGCACTTCGTGTTCATCGGGAACCCGGTGGGCGCCGACGGCATTTCGCAGAGCGATGCCTCGCCGGACTTCCTCAGCACCTCGCTGCTGTCCGGGGTGCAGACCCCGAACGACCTGTTCGCGACCACGTCCTACACCATCCCCGGCGACCCGGTCGCCGACAACACCTCGACCTCGCCGCTCGGCCTGCTCTACGAGCACATGATGTATCTGGGGCTCACCCCCGAGCAGGTGGCCAACCACACCGCCACGGCCGACGGCCTGATCACCGACATCAACATCTCGCCCGACTTCGACCAGTTCGGCGCCTGGCTCAATGCCTGGAGCCACGGGCTGGTGGACAGCAGCTGGTGGGAGGGCATCTTCTATTCGCTCGTGGCGTCGTTCTACAGCGCCTTCGGCAACATCGAGGATTTCTTCGGCGACTGGCTGGGCATCGATTGGGACGGGGTGGAGCAGACGCTCGACTTCTGGTTCCCGGTGGACGCCTAGCGCCGCCGTCGGGGCACTCCGCAGCTGATCGGGCTGTCACTGCCGATTCCGGCGAACAATCCGAGGACGGCTGGCTACCGTCGATGCTGTGCCAGTGTCGAGCTCGAGCATCACCCGGGCCTGCGCCCTGGGCAGCATCGCGCTCATCGTGGGGGCGCTGCCGTCGTGCAGCCACCCGGATCAGCCGCCGCCGGCCACCATCCCCTCGGCCACCATCCCCTCGGCCACCGCGCCCGCCATACCTCGTGTCGATACCCCCTACCTACCCCGCGCGGAGCTGATCGCGCCGATCGCTCAGCTGATGAACGACGCGATCGCGGTGCCGCGGCTGCCGGGTGCGGTGGTCCGGATCGGGCACGCCGGCGCGGTCGTGTTCAGCCAGGCCTTCGGCGCGCGCAAGCTCGACGGCGAGCCCGCTCTCGACGGCTCGCCCGCGCCGGCCGAACCGATGACCGAGGACACGATCTTCGACATCGCGTCGTTGACGAAGTGCCTCGCGACCGCCGTCGCGGTCCTGCAACTCTATGAACAGGGCCGGGTCCAGATCGACGAACCCGTCCAGACCTACCTGCCGGAGTTCAACGAGAACAACGATCCCCGACGCGCCCAGGTGACGTTGCGCATGCTGCTCACCCACACTTCGGGGATCGGTGGCGATCTGAGCCACCAGGGCCCGTGGGGCCTGACCGCGGCCGACAAGGCCGGTGGTGTGCATCGGGCACTGACCGCACCGCTGGAGTTCGGCCCCGGCGAAATATTTCACTACTCGGACATCGGTTTCATCATCCTGGGTGCGCTGGTCGAGACCTTGATCGGCCAACCGTTGGATGACTACGTGCGCGACAACGTCTTTGCTCCCCTGGGTATGGCCGACACCCGCTACCTGCCCGCCACCAAAGCCTGTGGCCCACACCAGATCCGCGGTACTGCCATCGCATTCGACGCCAACGAATCCGCGGGCGCCGAGTGTCCGGCGGGTAGCTGGAGCACCGACCTGTTGGCCCGCATCGCGCCTACGGCGCACGACGAAGACACCCCCGGGATCAACCCCGACTACGACCGACTGCTGCGCGGCACCGTCCAAGACCCGACGGCACGCCGCATGGGAGGGGTGGCCGGCAGCGCCGGGGTGTTCTCGACCGCCGGTGATATCGGCCGGTACGCCCAGGCCCTGCTCGATCGGCTCGCCGGGCGCCCGAGCCCGTTTCCGCTGCGGCAATCGACCCTGGAACTGATGACCACACCCCAGCAACCCGGGCACGACGACACCCAGGTCACGGCCGCGAACGCCGCGGCGCAACAGGCCAATGCAGCGTCACCCAATAGGACCGATCCCCTGCTCGCGGTGAACTATCCGGCGATCACCGGACAGGATCTCCGCGGCCTCGGCTGGGACATCGACACGCCGCACTCCCGGCCGCGCGGCATGATCTTTCCGATCGGCAGCTTCGGGCACACCGGGTTCACCGGAGTGACGCTGTGGATCGACCCGGGGACGGACACCTACGTGGTAGTGCTTGCCAACGTCATCCACCAGCGCGGGGGTCCGCCCATCGGAGGGCTCAGCGGGGACGTCGCCACCGTGACCGGTCGGGCGCTGCATCTCTACAGCAGCTGAACGGCCACTGCCACCCCGTGGTGACACCCCGTCCCGGGTACCGCCGATAATAGCCAGGTGGCCGATCGCAACACGCCCGCTGTCCCCGTCATCGCGCTGACCGGGTACCTCGGGGCGGGCAAGACCACCCTGCTCAACCATGTGCTGCGTGCGCCGGGAGCTCGAATCGGCGTGGTTATCAACGACTTCGGCGAACTCAACGTCGACGCCGGCCTGGTCACGGGCCAGGTCGATGAGCCGGTGTCGATCGCCGGTGGGTGCATCTGCCATCTGCCGGACGAGGGCGGGCTCGACGAGGCACTGGAGAAGCTGTCCGACCCGAAGCTGGCACTGGACGCGATCATCGTCGAGGCCAGCGGGGTGGCCGAGCCGGGGGCGGTTTCGCGGGTGATCCGGTTCAGCGGGGTGGAACGCATCCGCCACGGCGGCGTTGTCGATGTCGTGGACGCCGTGGAACACTTCGCGACCGTCGATACGGGCTCGGTGCCGCCCCCGCGTTACGGCGCTGCCTCTCTGGTGGTGGTCAACAAGCTGGATCGGGTTGCCGAGGACGCGCGTGCCGAGACCCTGCGCCGGGTGCAGGACCGGGTGCGCGAACTCAACCCCGACGCCCACGTGGTGGGCGCGGTGGCCGGCCGGGTGGATCCGCGCCTGCTGTTCGACGCCGACGGCGGCGGTGAGTTCGGGCAGATGTCGTTTCGGGAGTTGCTCCTCGATAAGCCTGCCGACGAGCACCACGACCACGTACATGCGTCGTCTGTCACCGTCTTCGGCACCGCCGCGGTCGATCCCGGCGCGCTCATCGACCTGCTCGAACAGCCGCCGCACGGCGTCTACCGGATGAAGGGCACCGTCGCGATCGGCAAGCGCCACTACCTGGTCAACGTCGTCGGCACATCCGTGCACGTCGCGACCGCCCCCGCCGGTGCCGGCGGCAGCCACCTCGTCGCGATCGGCACGGACCTGGACACCGAGGACGTTCGCGCACGGCTCGAAGTGGCACTGCGCCCGGCGCCGGAGAAGGTGGCCGCCGCCGGGATGCGACGGTTACAGCGGTTGCGGCAGTACAGCATTTAGGTGCCGGCGGCGCCGGAGTGGGATCGGACCGGTGCCTCCTAGGGCTGAGACTGCAGGAATGCCAGCAGGTCCGCGTTGATGGTGTCGGCATGTGTGGTGGGCATGCCGTGGGGAAAGCCACTGTAGGACTTCAGCGTGCCGTTCTTGAGCAGTGCGGCGGACTTCGGACCGGAGGCGATGTACGGAACGATCTGGTCGTCCCTGCTGTGCATCACCAGCGTCGGAATGGTGATCTTCTTGAGGTCCTCAGTGAAGTCGGTCTGGGAGAACGCGACGATCCCGTCATAGTGCGACAGCGCGTCGCCCATCATCCCTTGGCGCCACCAATTGTCGATGATGGCCGCCGACGCCGTAACTCCCGGTTGGTCGAAGTTGTAGAACGGGCCCGCGGGCAGCGCCCGGTAGAACTCCGATCGGTTGGCCGCGAGTTGGGCCTGCAGACCGTCGAACACCGACTTGGGGAGACCGTCGGGATTGGCGTCGGTCTGCACCATCAAGGGCGGTACGGCCGAGATCAACGCGGCCTTCGCGGCCCGGCCTTCGCCGTGGCGCGCCAGGTACCGGACCACCTCGCCGCCACCGGTCGAATGCCCCACATGGACGGCGTCGCGCAGGTCGAGGTGCTCGACTACCGCGAGCAGGTCGTCGGCGTAGTGGTCCGCGTCGTGGCCGTCGGGGGTCTGCGTCGAGCGCCCGTGGCCGCGCCGGTCGTGCGCTACTACGCGATACCCCTGCTGCAGGAAGAACAACATCTGGTTGTCCCAGTCGTCAGAACACAGCGGCCAGCCGTGGCTGAAAACGATCGGCTGACCCGAACCCCAGTCCTTGTAGAAGATCTCCACTCCGTCAGCGGTGGTGAGTGTGGGCATGTCGACTCCTCAGGCCAGGCCGGACACACGGGCAGGATAATGGCCGCAGCGGAAATTTGCGGCCTGTCGCGGTTTTCATGCCAAACTTTCGGACCGATGGGTCCCCAGCCCCCCGTCAGAGGAAGATTGCGAACACCGGCGTGGAGGCCGGTAGGCCATCGCCGATATTTGCTGCGAGGCCGCTTCTCAGGCGGGGCACATCGATTTCATTCCGGCCAACTTTAATTCGGAAATCGGCGGTCTCCGGTCGTATAGGCCCCACCTGCTCTACACCATCACCCCGCTGCCGGCCCGATGAAGTCGACGCCCGCGCGAATCGCCGGGCGATGCCGCAAGATTCGGAAATGTGCCAGCCGGCCGAGTCCCGCCGTCGTCATCAAACGCGCGCCCGGCCAGGATGCGACGATCTTCTCGCTGGTCGCATAGGGGGTTTCGGGGTCATCGGGGTCGTGAATGAGCAACAGCGGCGGATAGTCGGTGCGCTCGGCGATCCGGACCATGTTGGTGTCCTCGAGCGACATGCCGATACGGCGCTCCAGGCGTCGATGCAGACCGGTGCGGATCCGTCGGCCGAAGTTATGGCGCGCGGCGAACAGATCCAGGTAGATCGGGAACTCACCCATCGGGGCCAAGAACACCAACCGCCCCACCGTCGTGCCCCACGATGCCGCGAACGCGGTCGCGTTAGCCCCCAGGGAGTGGGCGACCACGGCACGGGCCGGGCCGTGTGTGCGGATCATGGCTGCAACCGCTTCGGCGCACTCGATTGCGGTGGTGCGACCCGGTGCCAGTACGCCGGGCTCCGACTCGTTATGACTGGGCAGGTCGAAGGCGATCACACGGTGGCCGGAGGCGACCAGGGGTTTGATGAACATGCCGAGGTGCGGGCGCCGCCCGCCCCAGCCGTGCACCAGATAGACCGGCGGCCCCTCGCCCCACGACTCGCCCACGATGCGGTGCCCGTCCCAGTGTGCCTCCAGCGGCTCGCCGGGCGGAACGCCGGGCGGCATGCGCAGGCTGGAATCGATGACCGGCGGGGTGCACCACAGCTCCAGCGCCCAGCGCGACCCGATTGCGGGCGCGACTCGCTCCAGCAGCCAGAACAACCGACGCACCCGCGGGGCCACCGGCGGTTGAACACCGGAGCCCTCCACATCGAGCACGATGGGGCTCGGCGAACCGCCACCGTCAGAACTGGCTAGATCTCGGCGAGGACGTCCCCGAGCGGGCGGGGGCTCATGTGGCTCCGACACATAGCGAGATTAGCGAGACGGTGCGGTCTGGAGCCATCATTTAGTCGCCTAACCGGTGAAGCCCTCACCCGATGTCGACCGGTCGTGATGGGTGTAGGTCAGCGAGAGCTGGCGTGCGGCGGCAATCTTGTTCAGCATCGCGATCCGTTCACGCGCGACCGCACCCGCCCTCTTCCGGCGCTCCCGAATCGGGTTGGACCACGGCACCCAGTCGGCCAGCATGGCGATGCGCACGTTGAGCTTGGTGAGCCGCTCAAAGTTCTTTACCTGGCGCTTGAAGTTGTAGCCCAGCGGCTCAAAGAGGGTGCCTTCGATCATGGCCTCGATCTGCTCGTAGCCGAAGACGACGCCGGCCGGCGCAAACGCGATCATCGACGTGAGCAGGTGCGCGTTCTTGGAAATCACCTTCTGCAGCGGGCCCGGCAGGGTCCCCGTCAGGGTTTCCAGGTGTTCGGGACCCGCGATCGCGTCGACGAGCTCGGCACGCCAGGGAGAGGGGTTGCCGCCCCGGGAGAGCACGTAGTTCAACGACTTGATCAGCTCCAACCCGTTGGCGGAGTGCAGCCGCTCGGGCGCACCCCACAGCCGGCCGGAGAACGAGGAGTACTCGGCGAGGTCCTCCAGCTGCTGCGGCGTGAGCGTGCGCCCGAACGCGTGGTCGATGAGACGGCTGAGCAGCAGGCCACTGCCGAACCCCAGCAGCGAGGTCACCGGAATGGGTTCGCCGAACTTGAGGTAGAGGTCGTCGCCCCACTTCCGACGCAGTCCACGACTGGCCAGCGCGTGCATCAACCGCACCCGCACCACATCCTGGAAGGCCTCCGAGTGCCGATCGAAGATGTCCGGCAACGTGAACTCGGCGAAGACGCGGGCCGTTTCGATGAAGCGGCGCGGTCCGTCGTCGGCGAAACGGCCGGTGGCCCCGGTCGCCGCGGAGATGTCGCCGGTCATCGCGGTCTCGTATAGAGCCCAACCGCGGATGATCGTGGTGGCTGCCACCGTGGCCGACATTGCCAGCATCCGGCCGCGTTCGGCGGCGGCCAGGTCGAACTGGCTGGGCAGCTGATCAATGTGCTCGAAGAGGTCGACGAACTCCTGAGGAGGATCCTCAAGCGTTTCGATGCCCTGCGTCAGAGCCTGCTCGAACAGCTTGCGGCCCTGCTCGTATCCCAGCCGCTCGAAGGCGTCGACCGCGCCGGTCATGTGTTCGTCGCGCTGCCAGAAATAGTCATCGCGCATCCGGGTGATGTCGTTGGGCTCGACCTCTTTGTCGATGTCGATCCACGGCCCGAAGATGATCTCGCGCATCTGGCGCCACTGGTCGGCGAAGTAGTCCCGCCCCGGCGGGATGGGCCGCAGCGGCCGGTCCGGGTGGTCGCGTCGGTTGAAGTCGACATCCTCGATCTGGATCTTCGGACGTTCACCGGTCACAGTCATGCGGCAACCCAATCTCGCAATAGGATACTGATTTACGAAGCTATCACATGGTGGCGGCGATCAGACCGGGGGTTCTCCGACTGATGTCGCCATGTTTGCCCACGTAGAACAGCCTATGACGAACCGCGGGTTGCGCCGCTGCCGTTCCTGCGAGTGTCGGGGAAACCCGGTTCGTTCTGGGGCAACGATGAAAGGATCCGACCGTGCCCAGATACCGGACGTTTGCCCACGCCACCGCCGTTGCGGCACTGGTCGGAGCCGCCACTGCACCGATCACTTGGGCCGCAGACTCCCAGGTGACCTTGTTGGCTGCCGAGGGTCCGCTGTCCGGCAGCCAGACGGCGATCATCATCGGGGGCACGTTTGAGCCCACCCCGTCACTCGAGTTCGCGCGGGCCGCCCAGTCGCTGTATCTGAATGCGCTGGGCTTCGACATCGAAGCGAACGGTTCGACGGTCTGCTACATGGACGGCACCGACCCGTGCAGCGCTGCGCTGCAGGTACTGACCACACCGCAGCTGCTGCAACAGGGCAACAGCACCCTGACCGGAGCATCGAACCTGGTTCTGGCCGTGCAGAACGCCCTGGCAGCCAATCCCGGCGCCTACAGCGCAGAGCAGCCGTTGACGGTGTTCGGCTACTCGCAGGGCGCTGCGGTCGGCTCGATCGCCATGACGCAGCTCGCCGAGGCAGGCGTCCCCAGCGAACTGCTGCACTTCGTCTTCATCGGCAGCCCCGCCACCGCAGACGGAATATGGCCCAACATCCTGGCCACCCTCGAGGCGGTGTTCGGTCCGGACATCACGAACTTCCTGATCGACTTTCTCGATCTCGAAGGCGTTCTCGGCCTGGTGACTCCGAACGATCTCTACCCGGCGACCATCTACTCGATCGACAACGACTTCGCCTCAGACTGGCAGGGCAATTTCGACACGTGGGGACTGTGGGGCGAGTTGGTGCCCGGACTGATCCGGCACGGCGAGTACCTGGGCCTGACGCCCGATCAGATCGCGGATGCGACCGTATCGACCGACGGGTATCTCACCTACGTCGACATCGACAACTTCAGCGCGGCGCTCAACGCCATCACGTTCGGGGGCGTTCTCAACAGCGGTCTGCTGCAGGCGATGTGGGACTCGCTGGTGTTCGCCCTGACCGATTCGTTCTAGAGTCCGCAGCATCCGGGCGACCACCGAACGGCCGCACGTTGCCGGTGTCAGCGAGACGACCGCTGCTAGGCCTGCGGCCCCCAGAACATCGGATCTCCCATGTGCAGCCAGGGCGGCGTCACAGCGCGCAGGATGCACCGGCCGGCGGCACGGTGAGGTCGATCAGGTAGTCCGCGGCTATCTGGTTGACGCAATGATTGGTTCCGGCCATCACGATGGTGTGGCCCTCGCCTTCCACGGTGAGCAAGGCGCTGCCGAGCGCCGTTGCCAGCTCGATGCCGCCGGCGTGCGGGGTGCTGGGGTCGCCGGTGATCGACACAACCAGCGTGGGCGGTAGCCCGACGATGTCGGTCGCGTACGGAATCCCCAGCGTGGGCTCGGCCGGCCAGTGTTCGCAGCCGTCTCGGGCGCCGCTGAGCGCGACTCCCGGATCCATGAACGGAGCGACCTCAAAGATCCGCTCCCGCAGGCCATTACCCTGCTCCTCCGTGAGCCGTTCCTCGTCCATACAGTTGATCGCGTACAGCGCCTCGGCAAAGTTGGGCCAGCGGCCCTCAGCGTCGCGGAGCGAGAAGTCGTAGCCGAGCTGTAGCAGTTCGTCGCCTCGCCCCTGTTGTAATTGCGCTATCCCCGCGATGATTCGTGGCCAAGCGGCTGCGCTGTACAGACCGGAGATCACCCCGCCTATCGCTTCGTCGAATCCCAGGTCGGAGGTCAACGCCGGCACGGACCGTCGGTAAAGCGGACGCACGATCTGCTGGAACTGTTGGGTGGCCCGGGCCGGTTCGGCGCCCAGTGGACAGTCGGTCTGGGTGGCGCAGAACGCGGCCATCTGTTCGAAGGAGCGCTGGAAACCCGCGTACGCGTCGACTCTTCGGGCGACAGTTCCCTTCCGCGGGTCGAGGGCTCCGTCGAGCAGCATCGCCCGCACGTTTTGCGGGAACTGCTCGGCGTAGACCGCTCCCAACCTCGTCCCGTAACTCTGCCCCAGGAAGGTCAGCTTCTGATCACCGAGCACGGCCCGCAGGACATCCATGTCACGCGCCGCATCGCGGGTGCCGACACTGGCCAGCACGTCGATGCCGCCCGAGCGTTGGGCGCACCGATCGACGAGGTCCTGTGTTTCCTGTTCGGTCCATTGCACAGTGGTGCCCTGGGTACTCAACACGAACTCGCCTCGGTCCGCCTCGGCATCGGTGAAACATTCGACGGCAGGTTCGGAGCTGCCGACCCCACGCGGGTCGAAACCCACAAGGTCGAAGCGTTCGGTCAGCCGCGTGGCCGCGCCGCTGGCCGTTGCCGCGGTGGCGAACAGTCCAGAACCGCCGGGCCCTCCGGGGTTGATGACCAACGAACCGATGGACTCGCCACGCGCCGGAACTCGTGCGAGCGCGACGTGCGCGGTCTTGCCCAGCGGCTCTTCGTAATTCAGCGGAACTTTCAGTCGCCCACACTCGATGGTCGACGCCAGGGCAAAGACAGCGCGCTCGATAGAGGTATTGGTGTAGTTTTCGCAGGACTCCCAGGTGATCCGTTGCGAGTAGAACCGGTCCAGGCGCGATGACGACTCAGCGGTCGGTGTGTCTGGTGTGCAGGCTGCCACGGCGATCGCCGCTGTGAGAATCACAAGCTCCCAGGTCTGTGATCCGCGACGGCTCCGACGCGCGGACCCTCTCGCCGAATTCAGAACTGGCTGCTCCCGCCGTCGACGTAGATCTCTGATCCGGTCATGTAGGTGCTGCCGTCGGAAGCCAAGTACGCGACCACACTGCCGATCTCGTCCGGGCGTGCCCGGCGCTTCATCGGCACGGTGGCAGTCAAGTCCTCCAGCGCACCACCGGCTCCCTCGAACAGGTCGGCCAACCCCGGAGTCTCGGTAAGCCCTGGGGCAACAACATTGACGCGGATCCCGCGGTCGAGAAGTTCGGCGGCCCAGCTTCGGGCCAGGGACCGGACGGCGGTCTTGGACGCGGCGTAGACGCTGGTGCCCGGCGAGGCTTTCACGTCACCGGCGGCGCCACACAGGATGACCGATGCGCCGTCGTTGAGCAACGGCAGGACGGCCTGCATGGTGAAGATGATCCCGCCGACGTTGGTGTTGAACGTCCGCGCGTAATGCTGCCAGGTGATGTCCCCCAACGGCGCAACCTCGGCAACACCTGCGTTGGCGAAGACGATGTCGAGCCCGCTCCCCCGGGCCTCGATGGTGGTCGCGACCCGGGCGAGGTCGGCCTGCTCGGTCACGTCGGCGCGAATGGCGCCGACGTGAACGGCGCCGATGCCGGCGACGGCTTCTTCGAGTGCGTCTTGGCGGCGTCCGACGAGGAACACGTGAGCGCCCTGCTCGGCGAGCGCCCGCGCCCCGGCGAGACCGATGCCCGATGTCGCCCCGGTGACGAGGGCTGTCCTACCTGCCAGTGATGACATGCGCATCTCCCATTCTTGTGCCGCGCGGTTTCGCCGAGCTCTCGCCGTAGGGACGAGACCAGCTGCCTGGAGGCGGGGTTAGCGACGAGAGGAGCAGCCACCCTGGGCGATTCGTCTACGGTACGATGCGTCTCGTCTCGCGTCAAGACGGTACGTCTCGTGTTGTCTTGGCCGGGGGGGATCGCTAGTGTTCTGGCATGCCGCCTGACCCCAGCCGACGCAACGAGCATTCGCGGCGGGCGATTCTTGAGGCTTCCCTGGCCCTGGTCGGTGAACTCGGCTACGACAACGTCTCTATTGAGGCAATCGCCAAACGCGCGGGCTGCGGCAAACAGACCATCTACCGCTGGTGGCCCTCGAAGGGGGCGGTGGTGCTCGACGCCGCTACCGAAAGCCTCACCCCCGTCGTCGTATTCCCCGACACCGGCGACATCGTCACCGATCTACGGGCGCAGTTGATGGGAATCGTGGACCTGATCGCGTCCACAAGTTTCGGTGCGGCATACCGGGGTGTGATCGCCGCAGGCCAGTCCGATCCCAGCCTGTTACGTGCCGTCTTCGACCGGATCATCGAACCCCACATCACAGGGTTCAGCGAGCGAGCAGCCCTGGCCCAACAGCGCGGCGAGATGCGCCCCGACGCCGACGTGGCAACGCTGCGCGATGCGCTCTACGGAGTGATCGAATACCGGCTGTTCCACGCGATGGCGATCGAGCCCCAGCACATCGACGCACTGCTGAAGCTCACATTCGACGGAGTGCGCTGACGCTCCGAGCATCCCCGGAAGGAGCCTTCCCGTTTCCGCAGCGGCGACGCGGTCTACTAACCACGACAAGGGAACCCGATTTGACTGATCCGATGAAGGCCATGGTGCTCCCCCGTTTCGGCGGGCCCGAGGCTTTCGAGCTGCGTAAGGTCCCGGTACCGGCCGTCGAGCCCCGCCAGGTACGGGTGCGCGTCCACGCCACCTCCGTCAACCCGCTCGACTATCAGATCCGCCGCGGAGACTACGCGGATCAGGTGCCACTGCCGGCGATCATCGGGTATGACATCTCCGGCGTGATCGAGGAAGTCGGATCCCATGTGACCGAGTTCCGCGTCGGCGATGCGGTGTACTACACGCCGCGAATCTTCGGAGGTCCCGGCTCCTACGCCGAACAGCACGTCGCCGACGTGGACTTGGTGGGCCGGAAGCCGGAGAACCTCAGTCATCTGGAGGCGGCGAGCCTGACTCTCGTCGGCGGAACGGTCTGGGAGTCCCTGGTGACGCGGGCTCAGCTCACGGTGGGGGAAACGATCCTCATCCACGGCGGCGCGGGCGGTGTCGGCTCCATCGCGATCCAGGTCGCGAAGGCGATCGGCGCACGGGTGGTCACCACCGCCAGGGCCGGCGACCACGAATTTGTGCGCGCTCTCGGAGCGGATGCGGCCATCGACTTCACTTCGTCCGACTACGTGGATGCCGTGGTCGAGATGACGCGAGGCAAGGGGGTCGACGTCGTCTTCGACACGATCGGCGGCGATGCGCTCACCCGAAGCCCACTGGCACTGGCCGACTCCGGACGCGTCGTCAGCATCGTCGACATCGCGCAGCCGCAGAACCTCATCGAGGCGTGGGGCAAGAACGCCGCCTACCACTTCGTCTTCACGCGTCAGAATCGGGGAAAGCTGGACGCGCTCACCACGTTGGTCGAGCGGGGTCTCGTGAAGCCGGTGATCGGCGCGACTCTTCCGTTGGCTCGCATGGGCGAGGCGCACGAGCTCCTGGAGAACAGGCGCGCCTATGCACTGCACGGCAAGGTGGCTATCGACGTGGCGGGCGATACCGCTGCGCTGCCCCGACGCACGTCGTAGCGGGACCCCGCCCTCGGGCGGTTCCAACCATGTTGACCCGGTCGCCAGATAGTTGTGCACGCAACTACAATGGAAGCCGTTCACGTACGGAGTTTTCCCAAACGGGCAGTCGCTGCAGATTTTGGCTGCTAGCCTAGCGGCAATGGCCCGTACCGCGTTAGTTGCGCCAACAATCGCTTTGCCGGGCGACGGCCACCTGCTGGGCCTCCCCGACTGACCGCTAGGAGTGGCCATGACGACGACATCGAAACCGACTGCCGGCATAAGGCTGGCTTCCCTGATCGAACTGCCCGACAACACTCCCTTCCCGGTCACAACAGCAGGTGTGGACCTGGTACTCATCCGCCGCGGCGGCGACGTCTCCGCGCTGTATGGGCGTTGCGCGCATCGTGGCGCCCTGCTGGCTGACGGGCATGTCGAAGACGGTGCTGTTGTCTGCGATGTTCACGGCTGGCGCTACAACGTCGAGACCGGCATCTCGCCGATCAACCCGGCGGTGGCTTTGGCGACGTTTCCGGCTTGGGTCTCCGACGGGGCCGTGTACATCGATCAGACCGCAGTTGCCGAGTTCGCCCGGAACAATCCGCAGTCCTACCGCGACGACGGCTATCAGGGCAGGTGGGCCCAACCCGCCGACACGAAGGAAGAACCCTTCAACACCGGAATCCATGAGCTCGCCAGACACGGGTTGAGCAGGGTCGGAGAACACGGAACCACCGCTGCAATGGGTGTTCCGCGCACCGAACTGCCTTCCTGGGATTCGATTCAGCTGCTCACCGCGCAGTTGGCACGACTGCCGCTGCTCGACGATGAGCCGGTCAGTACCGAAACCATCATCGGACCGGACGCCAACCGCCCGCTGGTCCTCGACATCCCGCTGTTCATCAGCGACATGAGCTTCGGCGCGTTGTCCCAGGAGGCCAAGACGGCCCTTGCGGCCGGCGCAGAACGTGCCGGGACCGGGATCTGCTCGGGCGAAGGAGGCATGCTCCCCGAAGAGCAACAAGAGAATTCGAAGTACCTCTACGAGCTGGCCTCGGCCCGCTTCGGATGGAGCTTCGAGCATCTGCAGAAGGTTCAGGCGTTTCATTTCAAGGGCGGGCAGGGCGCCAAAACCGGAACGGGAGGGCACCTTCCCGGCACCAAGGTGGTGGGAAAGATCGCCGAGGTACGTGGCCTACCTGCCGGCACGGCCGCGATCTCTCCGGCACGGTTTTCGGACTGGAACTCGCTGGAGGACTTCAAAGAATTCGCTGCAGGAGTCCGCGAAGTCTCCGGCGGAATCCCGGTCGGCTACAAACTCAGCGCTCAGCACATCGAACGCGACCTCGACGCCGCACTCGAGATCGGCGTCGACTACATCATTCTCGACGGCCGGGGCGGCGGAACCGGCGCCGCACCAACAATTTTCCGCGACAACATCTCGGTACCCACCATTCCTGCGCTGGCCCGGGCCCGCCGGCACCTGGACCGCAGACAAAGCCGGGTGACGTTGGCCATCACCGGCGGCATCCGCACCCCCGCCGACATGGTCAAAGCGCTGGCTTTGGGGGCCGACGCGATCGGACTGGCCAACAGCGCGCTTCAGGCCATCGGCTGCGTCGGTATGCGCGCCTGCCACACCAACACATGCCCGGTCGGCATCGCCACCCAGGACCCTCGCCTGCGCGCCCGGCTGCCGGTGCGGCAGGCCGCCGAACGCCTGGACCGCTACCTGCGTGCTTCGGTGGACCTGATGGTGGTGCTCGCCCGGGCCTGCGGGCACCGGCGTCTCGCTGATTTCACCCTCGACGATCTGACGACGTTCGACCGTGACTTCGCCTACCTCAGCGGAGTTCCCTACGCAGGAGTGACGGCACTATGACCGTGCAAGACGGCACCGGAGGAACCGGCCAAGAACTGGAATGGCACAAGGCCGCCGAGCCCGGCGAACTCAGCGAGGGCCAGGTAGCGGCCTGCCCGGCCGGGCTCAAGACCGTCGCGTTGACCAAGCTGAACGGGCGCTACGGCGCCATCGACAATCGCTGCCCGCATCAAGGCGGACCGCTCGGCCAGGGAACCTTGGAGAACGAAAAGATCCGTTGTCCCTGGCACGGCTTCGACTTCGACCCGTTCACCGGCCAGGCTGCCGGCGGCCCGGATTTCGATGTCCCTGTCTACCCGGTGCAAGTACGCGCCGACGGCATCTACGTCGGCACCCCACCACCTGCTCCTGCCCGACGAACCGTCAGCGATGTCCTGGTCGAGACGATGACCAACTGGGGCGTCGACACCATCTTCGGGATGGTCGGCCATTCCAATCTCGGTATCGCCGAGGCCCTGCATCGGGCCGAAACCGAAGGGAAAATACGGTATTTCGGTATCCGCCACGAGGGGGCCGCAGCCTTTGCGGCGTCAGCCTACGGAAAGCTCACCGGCCGGCCGGCAGCCTGTTTCGGTATCGCCGGGCCGGGTTCGACCAATCTGCTGACCGGGCTGTACGACGCCAAGGCAGACCGGGCACCGGTACTGGCCCTGTCCGGCAACGTCGATTCCGCGGTTGCCGGCAAAGGGGCGTTTCAAGATATCGATCTACTAGCGGCGTTCGCCGATGTCGCCGTCTACTCCGAGATGGTGCGTGCCGGCTCCGAGCATGCCGAGTTGATGACCCTGGCCCTCAAACACGCCATCCTCGATCGCGGCGTCGCCCACCTGGTGGTACCGGATGAAGTGCAGATCATCGAAGCTCCGGATCAGCGCACTTCCGGGCCCGAAGGCCGGATGCCTGATCTGCGGGTCGCGCCGCCCTCGGCTCCGCTGGAGCAGGCGATCGACCGCATCGCCGCCGCAACCCGGCCGGTGATCGTCGTCGGCGCCGGCGCGAAATTCGACATGCCGGCTGTCGTCGCGCTCGCCGAACGCCTGCAGGCCCCGGTACTGACCACCTTCAAAGCCAAAGGTCAGATCCCCGACGAGCACCCGCTCGCCTGTGGCACCCTGGGCCGCTCGGGCACGCCGGTCGCGTCCTGGATGATGAACAAGGCCGACCTGCTGGTGGTGTTCGGCGCGTCGTTCTCCAATCACACAGGCATTTCGCCGTACAAGCCCATCATCCAGGTCGACACCGATCCGCTGGCCCTGGGCCGATTCGCCCCGGTGGCCGTCCCGCTGCTCGGCGATGTCGGGGTGACGGCGGCAGCCCTACTTCAAGGTCTGCGCATCCATCCGGGCCTGGTCGACCAGTGCCCGGAAATCGCCGAGCGCTGGTCGGTGTGGCGGACGGAGAAAGCCCGCCGTACCACGGCATGCCCCAGCGGGCGGGTCGCTGCCGCCGCGGTCTTTTCCGAACTCAGCCATCTCACTCCGGCGAACGCCGTACTCACTGTCGACGTGGGCAACCATGCCTACTCGTTCGGGCGATACTTCGAGACCAAAGGCCAACAGGCCGTGTTGATGTCGGGCTACCTGGGCTCCATCGGCTTCGGATTCCCCGCCGCCATGGGGGCATGGGCGGCGGCGCCGTACCGCCCCATCATCGCCGTCACCGGCGACGGCGGATTCGGCCAGTACCTTGCCGATTTCACCACGGCGGTCAAGTACGGCATGGACATCACCCACATCCTGCTCAACAACGGCGAACTGGGCAAGATCAGTCAGGAGCAACGCAGTTCGGAGTACGAAGTGTGGCAGACGTCGCTGCACAACCCGGATTTCGCCTCGTACGCGCAGAACTGCGGGGCATACGGCAGACGAGTCAGCTACCCGGCAGACCTGAGATCTGCTATTGCAGAAGCGCTTTCCCACCCCGGTCCGGCGCTGGTGGAGATCCTGACCGATGCGCGGTCGAATTGAGGCCGGCCTGATCCAGCGTCCGAATGAGACATGTCAGGACAAGCAGTCACCTGGCCTTCGCCACTCGGGCCACAGGTTGACCCGGCACCGGGTTGACAACCGCGCCGGCGCCCCCGGGAAGTCCGCTATTCCGCCTGACGGAAGAAGGGTTCCACCGTGCCGCTGAGCTTGACGATCATCGGGTTTCCGCGGCGATCCTTTGCGGTGGGGATTTCGACACGTACCCAACCCTCGGCCACGTCGTATTCGAAAACATTGGTTCGCTCGACGCCGTTGAAGCGGATGCCCACGTCGCGGCGAAGCACCTCTTCGTCATAGAAGTCGCTGCTCGGATCGACGGAGAGGTGATTCGGTGGGACGTCTGCGCTGTGGTCTTCGGGCATGCCGGCTCTCGTTGGATGTTGCGTTTGGTTTCTCGGATTTGGTTCTCAACGAATCTACGCGACTCAGCGGTAGGGGGTGCGCGTAGGTCCGAGTGGTCAGCGCAGCGGCCCTACTCCCGACAGAGCACCCCCGTAGCCGGCCGACCATGAGGGCGCTCACGCGCACCCCGAGGCATGCGTACGTGCGCATACATAACGAGGTGCGGCGGGCGCATTCCCCGTCGGGCCGCTCAACACACCAGGAGTGCGATGCCGGCTTTCAGGTGCAGCAGTTCGGGTCCAGTGCGGTGCACAGTGCCTGCAGGGCCTCCGGGCGGACCCGGTGGAACACATTCATCCCGCGCCGCTCCGACACCACCAGACCCGCCTTGCGCAGCTGGGTCAGGTGGTGACTGACCGTGGACTCGCTCAGACCCAGCACCGCGGCCAGCTCACCGGAAATCTCCTCACCGGCGGTCGAGCCGAACAGATGCGAGACGATCTTTACCCGCACCGGATCGGCCAACGCCTTGAGCCGCAGCGCGATCTCCAGCGCATCGGCATCGCTCATCGGCCCCGAGGCGACCGGGGCGCAACACACCGGCGCGGACATGTCGATCACCGGCAACGCTTTGGGCATGCCGCCATTCTGCCAGAATGCATTGACATATGTCGAAAAGGTGGGCATGCTGGGCGGCATCCACTAGTTCGACATATGTCTCACAAGCCGGAGGTGTTCGTCATGTCCCGGATTCAGCTCGCCCTCAACGTCGACGACCTCGATGCCGCAATTGCGTTCTACTCCACGCTGTTCGATGCCGAGCCGGCCAAGGTCAAGCCCGGCTACGCCAACTTCGCGATCGCCGACCCGCCGCTCAAGCTGGTGCTGCTGGAAAACCCCGGCCAGGGCGGCACCCTCAACCACCTGGGTGTGGAGGTGGCCTCCAGCGAGGTCGTGCACGCCGAGATTGCCCGGTTGAGCGCAGCGGGCCTGTTCACCGCGGAGGAAATCGGCACCACGTGTTGCTTCGCCACCCAGGACAAGGTGTGGGTGACCGGCCCCGATGACGAGCGCTGGGAGGTCTACACCAAACTCGCCGACACCGAGACCTTCGGCGCCGGACCGCAACACCCCGACAGGGACGTCGTTGGTCCGCAGGTGGGCTGCAGCAGCGCCGCCACCGCGCCCGGCGAATCCGCGGCCGCCCCGGCCACCTGCTGCTGACCGACGAACAAACCCCACAGGCGGTGATGGATGACTGACAGCGCAACCTCGACCCATCCGGCGGCGGCACGGCTGTCCACCCTGGACAGGCTGCTGCCGCTGTGGATCGGGCTGGCCATGGCCGCGGGCCTGACGTTGGGGCGCATCATCCCCGGCCTGGGCAATGCGCTCAGTGCCGTCCAGCTCGACGGAATCTCGCTGCCGATCGCGGCCGGACTGCTGATCATGATGTACCCGGTGCTGGCCAAGGTCCGCTACGACCGCCTCGACACCGTCACCTCCGACCGCCGGCTATTGGTCAGCTCCCTGGTGCTCAACTGGGTGCTGGGCCCGGCGGTGATGTTCGCGCTGGCCTGGCTGCTGCTGGCCGATCTGCCCGAATACCGCACCGGCCTGATCGTGGTCGGGTTGGCTCGCTGCATCGCCATGGTCATCATCTGGAACGACCTGGCCTGCGGGGACCGCGAAGCCGCCGCCGTGCTCGTCGCACTGAACTCGCTCTTCCAAGTCGTGATGTTCGCCGCGCTGGGCTGGTTCTACCTGGCGGTGTTGCCCGGTTGGCTCGGGTTGCCGCAAACCAGCATCGAGGTGTCCCCGGGGCAGATCGCGAAGTCGGTGGTGATCTTCCTGGGCATCCCCCTGGCGGCCGGATACCTGTCTCGACGCATCGGCGAACGCACGAAGGGCCGGGACTGGTATGAGACCCGGTTCCTGCCGCGCATCGGGCCGTGGGCACTCTATGGGCTGCTGTTCACCATCGTGATTCTCTTTGCGCTACAGGGCGATCAGATCACCCACCAGCCCCTGGACGTGGTCCGCATCGCCGTCCCCCTGTTGGCCTATTTCGCGATCATGTGGGGTGGCGGCTACCTTCTGGGCGCGGCGCTGGGCCTGGGCTACGCCCGCACCACCACCCTGGCGTTCACCGCGGCCGGCAACAACTTCGAGCTGGCCATCGCCGTGGCGATCGCCACCTGGGGTGCCACCAGCGGCCAAGCCCTCGCCGGGGTGGTCGGCCCCCTGATCGAAGTGCCCGTCCTGGTCGGCCTGGTCTACGCCTCCTTGGCCCTGCGGTCCAGCTTCGCCCGGCCCACCACGTCCACAACCTGATCCCCGGCCACCAGCGATGAGTCCCGAGCTCTGCCGGCCCAGCGTGGTGTTTGTGTGCGTGCATAACGCCGGTCGGTCCCAGATGGCTGCTGCCCTGCTGGCACACCTGTCCGGCGATCGAATCGAGGTCCGTTCCGCCGGAACCGAACCCGCCGACCAGGTCAATCCCGCCGCTATCGCCGCCATGGCCGAACTCGGCATCGACATGACTGGCAAGAGCCCCAGAATCCTCACCGCCGAAACCGTCCACACCAGCGACGTCGTGATCACCATGGGCTGCGGCGACACCTGCCCCTACTTCCCCGGCGTGATCTACCGTGACTGGAAACTCGACGACCCCGCCGGCCAACCCCTCGACGTTGTTCGCGGGATTCGCAACAACATTCGCGAGCACGTCCAAGCGTTAATGGACGAACTTCTACCGTCCGAGGCGCGCAGCCGGCACGAAAAGTAGGGGCGTGCACTGGAGCGGTCGGGCCGGGGGGTGACGCGGTCGTGTGGCAGATGATAAGGCCATGGCAGTAGCGGTTCCACCGACTTTTGTCTCACGAAGCGCTGCATTTCCTACAGCCGAACGTCGCGGCACGCCGTGCGGGGAGCAGCTTCTCCACCCCGTGGTCAGACCTGACATCTTGAGCGAGAAATGGCCATCAGCGACACCGCCGGTCCGGTGTAAGTTGTTCACAGGCGGCGAACCAGTGGCCATCTCATTCGGTTGTTGTCCCTGCGACAGAACGGGATTCGTGACGGAAGCCTCGCAGGGTTGTTTGTAGGTGACGTTTCCACAATTCGCGGTTGCGGCGCTCTGGGTCGGTACGCTCCGACTCAATGACCCCGCGCAGCGCCCACACGGCGGCGGTGATGTCATCGGGGGTGACGTCGTCGCGAATCGAGCCCTCCCGTTGCGCGCGCCTGAGTAAGTCGGTCGAGAGTCCGCGCAGATGTTCTACGAGTTGTTCTGGCGCGAGTTCTCCCCACTTGGGGGCGGAAAGGCCGCTTTTCTCCGCGAGCTCGACGCCGACGGTTTGCAGGAATAGCTCCAGGCCGGCGCCGGGTGGTGCTTGCGCGGCGGCCTCAGCGGCGTCGATCAATCGTGCGAAGAATCCGGTGAGGACTTCGCGAACGAGAGCGTCTTTGTTGGCGAACCGGCGGTAGAGGGTCGCGGGTGCGACGTCGGCTGCCTTGGCGACGTCGTCCAGGGTGGCGGCGGGTCCGCGGTCGGCGAACACTGCTTCGGCGGCACTGACGAGCCGCTTGCGGTTGGCCACGGCGTCCCGGCGCATTGCCTAGCCCCTCCTATTGCCTGGTCATCGCGTACGGGACGATTTGCCTCCCCTCGCGGCTTGCTCTTCTGAGAGCTTAACTCGCACTTAAGATGGGCGGTGATGATGGTGGCCGCAGCAATCGAAGGTTCGGCACGGGTGCGCCTCGGGGTGCCGCCCCGGTCAACTTGCGCTGGCCTGGCTGCTGAGCCAGCCGCTGGACGTCGTACCCATCCCGGCGACCAAGCGTATCGAGTACGTCCGGGAGAACGTCACCGCCACATCGGTGGCGATCAGCGCCGACGAAAGCGCCTACCTGAGTGCGCTGTTCGCGCCTGGGCGCATCGTCGGAGACCGATACACGGCCGCGCACCAGCGCTCCGCCGCAGAATGAAGAGGAGAAGAACATGAGCATGATTTGGTTCATCACGGGGTCGACACGCGGGTTCGGACGCGAACTGGTCCGCGCCGCACTGGAGGCCGGCGATATGGTCGCGGCGTCCGCGCGACGTCCCGAACAGCTCGCCGACCTGGCCGATACCTACGGTGACCGCATCCTGCCGCTGCAACTCGACGTCACCGATGCCGACGAGGCGCAGGCGGCGATCGCCGCGGCGCGGGAGAGGTTCGGCCGGATCGACGTCGTGGTCAACAACGCCGGCTATGCCAACGTCGCGCCGATCGAGACCGGTGACGAGAAGGACTTCCGTGCGCAGTTCGAGACCAACTTCTGGGGTGTCTACAACGTCTCGAAGGCCGCCATCCCCGTACTGCGTGAACAGCAGGGCGGCTTGATCATCCAATTCTCGTCGATGGGCGGGCGGGTCGGTGGATCGGCGGGCATCGCGTCCTATCAGGCAGCCAAGTTCGCGATCGACGGCTTCTCCCGCGTCCTGCAGACCGAGACGGCGCCGTTCGGCATCAAGGTCCTCGTCGTCGAACCCAGTGGCTTCGCCACCGACTGGGCGGGTTCGTCCATGGACATTGCCGACATCCCCGACTTCTACGCCGACACGGTGGGCGCGATGAACTCGGTGCGCACCAGCGATGCAATCGCCGCCGGCGATCCAGCCCGCGCGGCGGACATCCTCGTCCGCATGTCACGACGCACCCATGTGCCCTACCACCTACCTCTGGGCGTCAATGCCGTCGAAGGCGCCATACGCCAGGACGAACACCTGCTCGCCGAGGATCGTAAGTGGGCCGAGGTGGGGAGGTCGGCTGACTTTGCCGAACCGTTCCCCGTCGACTTCCCCGCGGACCGGTGACGTCGGCCGCGCAGAGGGCTTTCTCGTTGCGCCGCCGGCCTGAAGTTCGACGGCTCTGCGGCAACGCGCAAGGCGATCGGAGCGCACTTTCGCGTTCGTAGGATTCTGGCCGTTCCTGTTTGCGCCTGGGGTTGCTTTACCTCTCGGGTTCTCCCTGGTTGGGCGAGGCGGAAGGCCTCTATTTTGCGGCTTACTACCTTCGGGCGCTCGCCATTTCGCGAAGATCGTCAGCAGGTTGGGCAACTCGGCTTCGGTTACAGTCACGACAGGGATTTGGTGCTGGGCAGCAAAGCTCATCTTGCGCTGCGCCTTGGCCATGTAGACGGGGTTTGCGGGGAAGCCGAGGGCTTCGACGTACGTGCCGTCGGCAAGCCGCCAGTCCGCGCGGTAACCGTGGGGGTTGATTTCTGAGTCAAAAGGATAGTGCGGTTCAATTTGGTGTGAAATCCCGTGGTCATAGGAGAAGTCGTCAATCTGCCGCTCCAGCAAAGAACGGCGCATGTGGCCGTCCTTGGCCATCACGTTGATTCCTCGGCTGGTTCGAATGCCGTCCGCTAGTAGTCCTGCTTGGCCGAGCCAATCCGTCCAGCTGTAGGCTTTTCGCTCTGCACCCGGATAGGGATAGCCGCTCCGCGCTGTCAGCATTCGACACAACATCAACAGGTCTGCATTGCGGCCCTGGTTCGGCATTTTGCTGAGTTGGCCCCGCGCAGGGGCCCCACTAAACTCAAACTCTGCGAGCTGGTTGAGTGACCACAGGACGGCGGGTCGCCAATCTCCGTTGAAGCCGAAATCCACGAAGAGGCCTCTGCCGGCGTCGCCAACGCAGCCGAGGCAGTATGGCGAAGGGTCTGCGTAGGGATTTAGTGCTTCGCCGCAGAGCCGGCACGGTGTGCCGTCGGGTTCAATATCGTAGTCGTGGGAGGGGGCGAATAGACCCGGTGGCAGTTGCGGATCATCAGGAGGCCGCTGGTCTACCCGACCGGACGACAACATGGCTGCGGCGACTGCCGCATTACGCGACTGCACATTTGCTCGTGCGCGCCAGGCTGCTTCTATCTGATCTGCCCATTCTGGTGGTATCAGGGCGCGCGCCTCGGGTTTCAATCTCCTGACGGTCGGTGGCCTTTCCAGCCGTGTGATCAAGTCCTGCCCAAAGAACTGATAAGGATCCCGAGGATGCTCACGCAACAGCACCTTCTCTGGAACATGTCCATCGCGGCGAAGCAACCCTTGGATCGGCGTGGCCAGTTCTGCAACGTAGACGCGCAATTCTTTGTCCTCGACATCGAAGCTGGCCAGAACGGGTTCGACGTTCAATCCTGCGATCCTTCCGAGCCATACGACATGAATCCACTCACCGCCGGACTCGCGTACCAGTGAGGCGTTCCACCCGCCGAAATTCACAGATCCTCCCAGAGTCAGCGAAATTCGCCAGAGCTGCCGGCTGTCTGCGTATACGATCCTGCAATGCCGCTTGGCGTGGGACAGAAATTCGCGGGTTATACCGCGCTCAGACGGTTAGGAGCCGGAGGGATGGGCGAAGTGTACCTCGCCCAACATCCCCGTTTGCCACGCCGCGACGCATTGAAGCTGTTGAATGCTGACATATCGGCGGATCCGACATTCCGGGAGCGCTTTCTTCGCGAGGCCAACCTCGCTTCGACGCTGTGGCATCCCCATGTTGTCGGAGTACTCGATCGCGGTGAGCACGACGGCAAGCTCTGGATCGCAATGGACTTTGTCGACGGCGAGGACGCCGCCACTCTGCTGGCGCGGCGCTACCCCGCAGGTATGCCGGTTGATTTGGTCAGCGCGATCGTCACTGCAGTCGCTTCTGCACTCGATCATGCGCACAAGCGGGGTCTACTGCACCGCGATGTGAAGCCAGCCAACATCCTGCTGACCGACGATGTCGACGATGACGGACAGCAGCGAATCCTGCTCACCGACTTCGGCATTGCGCGCACTATCGATGACCCCGGCGGATTGACCGAAACGAACATGACCGTCGGCACCGTCGATTACACCGCGCCCGAACAGTTGATGGGCAATGATCTCGACGGCCGCACCGACCAATACGCTTTGGCAGCAACTGCTTTCCACCTCCTTACCGGCACTCCACCGTTTCGCGATCCCAATCCGGCGGTAGTGATCAGTCGCCACCTCAACAATCCAGCTCCCGCGTTATCCGGTATGCACCCCGAACTCGCAGGACTCGATGATGTGCTCGCTACGGGATTGGCCAAGGCCCCAGACAACCGGTACGCGAGCTGTGGCGCATTTGCCCGGGCCTTGACCGCCGCAAAACCCAGCGTCGGGTCCGAGAAGGCCCGTCTAGCACCGACGGTGCTTGCATCGACACCGAAGGAGCCTGTCCATCCCGTGGCCACGCGAGTGGAGACGGCACCGGCGCCGACAGCTCTGGCACCAGGTTGGTATCCCGACCCCGGCGGCGGGCACCGCAACATGTATTGGGACGGACAACAGTGGAGGACCGACTCGAGTCCTGAAATTGCTGTCCCAGAAAATATTTCAGCGCAGTCAGCTCGGTGGAGCATCCCGGTGGTGGCAGTTCTGGTATTGCTTGCCATCCTCGTGATAGGTGGCGCGTTCGCCTTGGCCGGCACAATGACAAGTCAGCGAGGCGGGACAGCGCAGACGGCTCCGACCCCAATCACGGTCACGGTCACCAGCCGGGTGCCGACGGATCGGGTCGCAGAGCCCGCGACACCCACACCACCTGCCACCTTCCCCACGAATTCAGCGACAACGATCATCGTTACACCGACCCCCACAGCCACACAGCCGGTGCTGCCTGCAACCACGTTACGCAACGGCCTCGTGGTCGGAACGTGCGACGAAGGTGGTTCGTGCGGGGTTAAGCAGCGAATTGCCCCGTATACGGATTCGGAGCGGCTTTATCCCAACGACCTCAAGGACGGTACTGCAGTGACCGTGGTTTGCCAGACCACCGGAGATCTGCGTTCCAGCGCGGGACAAGGGTCTAGCTATGTCTGGTACCGGCTGTACAACGGCGCCTACATCAACGCCGTGTATCTGCGCCTGCAAGAAGGATTAACCCCATCATGTTGATGATCCTTCGGTGAGGAACGTCCTACTGGCAGCATGGATCGCCGGCGTCTTGATCACTACGGTAGCAACCTCCTGCAGCCGTCAAACTGATGACTCCAGCGCCGCATTGCCATCGCAAGCCCCGGGCAGATCGCCGTTCACGTCGATGCAAGTTGAGCCCTACCCAGTGACCACTGAAGCGGGCCAAGCCGTAGCCGACACCGGCTGGCAGGCGATCGGACTGTCGGTGCAGTCGCGGCCGATTCGTGCGCGCACGATCGGTGGCGGGCCACGCCGCGTGTTGTTCGTAGGCGGGATTCACGGCGACGAACCCGAGGGCGCTGACATCGCCCGAGAACTTCAAAGTGCCTTCACCGCGGAGGGACTCGCTGGCCTCGCTACCCTCACGATTCTCGAGGACGCCAACCCAGATGGCCGCGCAGCAGGCACGCGCGGCAACGCTCACGGCGTCGACATCAACCGCAACTTTCCTGCCGCCAATTTCGATGCTGCTGCCCCTTCCAATGGGGGAACACCACTGAGCCAGCCTGAATCTCGAGCCCTCGTCAAGACAATCGACCGCACAGCCCCAGAACTTGTACTAGTAGCCCATTCCTGGCTGGGCCGCGAGTTCGTGAACTTCGACGGCCCTGCCCGCGCCATCGCCGAGCGGTTCGCGAGGACCGCCGGGATGCCGCTCGAAGAGTCCAGCGCGTTCGCCCCTACGCCTGGCTCGCTGGGCTCGTATGTGGGTCGCGACCGCGGTATTGCCGTCGTAACCATCGAAGTACGCCGGGGATCTGACCCTTTTCAAGTGTGGGACACACTACGCCCAGCGCTGCTCGAAGCAATCCGCGGTGCCCAATCACCCTGAGTCAATTCGATTCAGCAGCGGAAAGACACTGCGGGGTCGGTGACGTAATCCAGCACCTTTCCATAAGCGTCACCACCGTAGGCTCGCACCTTGGCGCACATCTGGCCTTGAGTAATTCCGCCTGGAACAAACACCGCGTATATCGGGTTTCCGTCTTCCGTCTCGGCACGCAATGAAGGACAGGTTTGGTCGGTGCGTAGGTAGAAAGCGCCCGGGTGGGCGTCCAAAAGTTTCTGCACTCCGGCCTCATACAGTCCTGGAGTTGTAACCGAGCCCAATACGACGATGTATTGGCCGTTGCAGTTTGGGCGGCTTATGGGTTGGCGCAGCCCCAGATCGCCCGAGGGCGCGGGCGACCGAGGCGGGGCGGACTGTCGGGACGGTGGCGGCGAAGGATTCAGTTGAGTCGTGTGATCTGGCGGCGTGGTAGGAGTGGTCGTCGGCGGCTGGACAGGAGGGTCGATCGATTCCGGCCACGTTGAGACGGTCGCTTGGGGTTGCGCGGCTGGCGGAGATGGCTGGCCCAGTCGGGCACCGAGGAACGCGACCAAGCCGACGGCCAGCAATCCGGCAGCGATGGCTGCCGCTATCATCGGCCATCGGCGCAAGGAACGCTCCCGACGCGCAACTGGTTCGGGAGCCACAGACGCCGGGAACGCATACATAGTGGGAGCGGCCAATGCTGGGACGCCGAGCTGGGTGGCGTCGGCAGAGCCGGCGACACGGCTCCCTCGCTGGGTGAGGGCAGTGGCGAAAGCCCGGCAGGTATTGAACCGTTGGTGTGGCTCTTTAGCCATCGCTTTGCCGAGCACGTCGTCGATATCACCGAGGTCGCCCCGAATGGCGGCCAACCGCGGAAGTGGCGATGACAGATGATTGCCGATCACCACCGCGGGGTTAGAGTTGGAGAACGGCGGGGTACCGGTCAGAAGGTGAAACGCTGTCGCGGCCAACGCGTATTGGTCCGCGTGGCCGTCCAGCGGCTGCCCGGTGAGTTGTTCGGGGGCGGCGTAGGCGACCGAGCCCACCGTCACATTCGTGGCGGTCAATCCGCCACTGTCGAAGGTGTCACGGGCAATCCCAAAGTCAGCCAACAGGATTCGTCGATCGTCTTGGCGCTTGTCGGTAAGCAAAATGTTTGCGGGTTTAACGTCGCGATGCAGTAGGTACCGCTCGTGGGCGTAGTCGAGTGCCTCGGCGATCGCCGAAACGATTTCGAACACCTCGCGGGGTGGCATGCCGTGTGGGTAGCGGTTCCGCAGAAGCATGGCGGCGTCTTTACCGTCGACGTAGTCCATCGTGATCCACAGTTGACCGTTATCCTCACCGCGGTCATGGACGGCCACGATATGCGGATGCCATAATGTCGCGGCGATGTCGGCCTCGCGAGCAAACCGAGCACGAAAGTGCGGGTCCGCGCTGACCGCCGATGGCAAAATCTTCAGCGCCTCCTGACGGGGCAGCCGTGGGTGTTGCACGAGATAGACCTCGCCCATTCCCCCGGTCCCCAGCAATCGCAGAATGCGGTAGCCAGCGAACACCTCCCCTTCGGCAATCGACATGGGCGCATATTACCCAGCTGCACTGAGTTGATCAGGTTTTTTACGGCCCATCCTCATGATCCACCCCGTGCCGATGCCGGTCAGTTCTGCCAACAGGCTTCTGGCGTCCTTAGCTGCTGCGTATCGTAACGACGATGGAGATGCAGCCCCGTCGCGGATACGGGCCGCGGCTAGAAGCTCTCAGTCGGCGGCGGCTGCTCCAGCTCAGTGGTGGCCTCGGATTGGCCACAACACTCGGCGCCTGTGTTGGTAACACCGAATCGGCTTCGACGCCCACCGCGCATCCCACCAGCACCGCACCGGCGTCGCCGCCGGAACCGATAGCGGCCAGTCCGCTGCCGCTGCAACCTGGCCCACCCACCGCCACGACGGCCGGCCGACAGCCCATGGTGCAGATCTGCCGTCAAGCCTGGGGTGCGGCACCGGCCAGGGCCGGTGGACGCCCGCACACCATTACCCGAATGACGCTGCATCACACCGCCGTTGTCCTCGGAGACAACCGCAATGCCCCTGGACGATTGCGCCAGCATCAGCAGTACCACCAGAACGACCGGGGTTGGATCGACATTGCCTACCATGTGGGCGTTGACCGCAACGGCAACATCTACGAATTACGCAGCCCCGAGCTCGCTGGCGATACCGCGACCAACTACGACACAGCGGGACACTTCCTGGTCCTCTGCGAGGGCGACTTCGACCAAGAAACCGTCACCGAAGCTCAACTCAATGGTGCTGCAACAGCGTTCGCGTGGGCTGCCCAACAGTTCGGCTTGGCCAGCGGCACCCTGGGCGGACATCGAGACTTCGCTGACACCGCCTGCCCCGGCGCCAACCTTTACTCCCACGTCACCTCAGGGGACCTGCATACACGTATCGATGCCCTCCTCGCCGCTGGGCCTGTCGATCTTCTGCGCCTGTGCGGAGAAGAGGCGGCTACCCAGGTCACTACTATCGAGGCAGGCCAGTGACAGAGGGGATGAGTGCCCGCATCCATACGGTGAGTGTCATGCGCACTGCAGACGATATTTGGGCCGCTACCTGTTCTTGCTTGGCAGTGTGCAACCGGTCGGACCCGGACCTGACGGCCAATCGCAGCATCCGCCAGTCGAGCAACGCTTGCGACCGAGCTGCGCCGAAGGCACACCTACTCACGAAGACCTGCGATGGAACGCACTACGTCGCTGCAAGCCAACTACTCCCCGAAGCAGCTACGCCACCCAGGCAACTGCTCCGTCATTCTGCTGGGCGCTACTACTGAAACCTGTTGGCATAGTTGCCATAATTGTCGCGCCTTACACCTCCGGGACATGAGGTGCAGTCGGTCGGTCTGACGGTCGATGACACCGGCTTAAGATGGATGACGACTACACGACATCGGCGCTGAGAAACTGACAGGCAGCGTGAGACCCAACAACCGAACTGTCCCCGTCAGTGAGCCATGTTCGTAAACCGCGACAAATGCAGTTGGTGCGCAACGGTAATCGTCTTTGTAGGGCCGTTACGGTGCTTGGCCAGGATCAGGTCCGCCTCGCCACCGCGCGGGTCGTCACGCTCGAACGCATCCGGGCGGTGCAGCAGGATCACCATGTCGGCGTCCTGCTCGATGGCACCGGATTCACGCAGGTCGGCCAGCATTGGCTTCTTGTCGGTGCGCTGCTCCGGGCCACGGTTGAGCTGGCTCATCGCGATCACCGGAACCTCGAGCTCCTTGGCCAACAGCTTGAGATTGCGAGAGAACTCAGAGACTTCCTGCTGCCGTGACTCGACCCGCTTGCCGGAGGTCATCAGCTGCAGGTAGTCGATGACCACCAGCCGCAGGTCGGCTTTCTGTTTGAGCCGGCGCGCTTTGGCGCGGATCTCCATCATGGTCAGGTTCGGTGAGTCGTCGATATACAGTGGCGCCTCACTGATCTCGCTCATGCGGCGCGCCAACCGGGTCCAGTCGTCGTCGCTCATCCGACCCGAGCGCATGTCGGCGAGCTTGATCTTGGCCTCCGCCGACAGCAACCGCATCACGATCTCGGACTTGCTCATTTCCAGGGAGAAGATGACGCTGGACATGCGGTGCTTGATCGAGCACGAGCGCATGAAATCCAGACCCAGGGTCGAGTTGTGGGTCGGGATCATGGCCTCGCCGGCCAGGTACATGTGGCTGTCGTTGTCCACCTCGACGCAGCGCACCGGCACGCTGGGCACTGGGCGGGCGGCCACGATGAACCGTGAACCCGAGCGGGCTGTCCCTTTGACCCTTCGGCGTTCCTTGTGCGCAATCACCTTGCGCTCCAACGCGAAAACCTGGTCATCGGTGGTGAAGTTCAAGGTGTAGGCGATGCTGGACGCTTCGGTGCGTCCGCGCACCCGCTTGGTCGCGGTCTGGCAGCGGTAGCCCAGGCTCACCACCAGCTCCGCCACGTCGCGGGCCAGCCTGCGGTCGGTTACCGAGAACTGCACCGAGCCGCTCGCGGTTACGGTGCCATCAGTGTCCAGAAGGCCCGCCAACAGTTGCCGGCGCTGTGCTTCCGAGCCGCGCAGGTACTCCGTGGGAATGTGCTTGTTGCCGAGCACGCCGATGGTTCGCAGCCGGGCTTGCAGTGTGCCCACCGTGTTACGGCAGCCCTGGCACATGCGCAGTCCCGCCGAGGGCCCGCCACACTGCGGGCAGGTGGGCTCCGCCACCGGCGGCGAACTGAATCGCGCGCGACCGCCGCAGGAGCGCCCGCAGGTGCGCACCTGGCTGGTTTGGGGCAGGAACTCGTTGCCGCACACCGCGCAGTTGCGAACGGCCACACCGTCCTCGGCCGGCAAGCGCAGTTGGTAGCGGTACTTCGCAGACTTCGAGGGCACAGCGCACAGCCCCTCCGCCTCGATGCGCATGACGATCTCGGGGTCGGCCGTGGTGATCTGCGCCGACGCGCTGGTGCCATCCCCGAGCCACGCACCCAGGGTGTAGGGCGGGACCAGCAACTCCCGCTCCGGCAGATCGAGCGCTTGGGTGTTGGTGACCGAGTGGTTCAGCCGCTGGTCTGCGGTGTCGCACCGCAGCGTCGCGGCGATCTCCGCGGTGGTGCGAATCGCGGCGAAGGTGCGCTGATTCTTGGTGCGGTTGTAGCCGGCCGCTGCGGCCTGCGCCGACTTGCGCGATGCCCGCGTCTCGGTCAGCCACTGGTGTTCGGCGTCGGCGACGATCACGGTGCCGTCGGAGAACTCGACCTCGAAGCACGGTCGGTCCAGCATCACCTCGGTGGCGGCAACCACCCGGGTGGGCCGGCCATCCGGGCCCAGCAGGAGATCACCGACGGCGACCTCACCCATGGTGGTCCACCCGGTGGGGGTGGCCAGCAGCGTCTTCAACGACAGCGCCTTGCCCATACCCGGCCGCGCCGCCACCACGATCATCTGGCCCGGGTGCAGCCCGTTGGTCACCTCGTCGAGGTCGGTGAAGCCGGTCGGCACGCCGCGGGCGACCCCGCCGTGCGAGGCGATCGCGTCGATCTCGTCCATGGTGGGCTGCAGCAGGTCTTCCAGCGGCACGAAGTCCTCGGAGAGCCGGCGGTCGGCCACCTCGTAGATCTCGGCCTGGGCGCGGTCGACGATCTCGGCCACATCGGCGCCCTCGGCGCCCGCGTAGCCGTACTGCACCACCCGGGTTCCGGCCTCGACCAGCCGGCGCAGCAGCGCCTTCTCCGAGACGATGGTGGCGTAGTAGCCGGCGTTGGCCGCCGTGGGCACCGTGGAGATCAGGGTGTGCAGATACGGGGCGCCGCCCACCCGGCGCAGCAGGCCGCGGCGGTCGAGCTCGGCGGCCACGGTCACCGCGTCGGCCGGCTCACCGCGCCCGTAGAGGTCCAGGATGGCGTCGTAGATGTTCTGGTGCACCGGGCGGTAGAAGTCGCTGGGCCGCAGCCGCTCCAGCACGTCGGCGATGGCGTCCTTGCTCAGCAGCATGCCGCCGAGCACCGACTGCTCTGCGGCAAGATCCTGGGGCGGCTGACGGCCGACGTCCTCGCGTGGTGGCTCCTCAAGCTCAGAATGACCACGGTCGTCGACTACCGCCATGCGCCGCACCTCCTCCACTGGCACGATCGAACGCCCATTCGACGTTGATGCCCCGAAAGTATCCGTGGGCACCGACACCCCCGATGTACCGTGCCGCGTTGACGGTAAGCGTTGCTGGCCGCCCTACCAAACGAGGTTGTTCACAAAGGTGTGGATCAAGTGTGCACACCGGTGTGCCATTTGTTTGGGACGGTGGGGAAGACTTGTGGATGGCGCTTCTAATGTGGGTTATCTCCGCAGGTGAAAAGGGTGAGGGTGGGTGTTTTGCCTGTGGAAGACAATCTCTTCGGCGTGTCGCCGTAGGTTGCCGCCTTGGGCGTGTTGCATGACCGGCAGGTAGACGCGATTCCACAACAACGTAAGCGGCTCCGCTGGGCGGGCGCGGCGAAAAGTTAGCCAGCACTAATGGGGACACCCGGTTCCGGGCACAGCGAAGCCCCGGCTGCGCCGTTGGGTGGCGCTGCCGGGGCTGCTGCGTTTTTGCCTCTTACTCCGCCGCGGAGACTTCCAGGGTGAGGTCGACATCGACCTCGGAGTGCAGGTGCACCGACACCGCGTGGCTGCCGACCGCCTTGATGTGCGCCTTGGGCAACCGGACGATGCGCCGGTCAAGGTTCGGCCCACCGGCCTTCTTGATCGCGGCCACCACGTCGCCGGCGGTCACCGAGCCGAACAGCTTGCCCGAGTTACCGGAGGTCTTGGCGGGAAGGTTGATGGTGCCCAGCGCCTGCAGCTCTTCCTTGAGCTCCTTGGCGTGGTCCAGGTCTCGCACCTGCTTGGTCTCGCGGGCCCGGCGGATGTCGTCAGCCTGCTTCTGCGCACCACGCGTGGCGACGATGGCCAGCCCGCGCGGGAGCAGGTAGTTGCGGCCATATCCGTCCTTGACTTCGACGGTGTCTCCGGCCGCCCCGAGGTGATCCACCTCAGCGGTCAAAATCAGCTTCATCGTTTCGTACTCTCTCGGATTTGGCCGGCTACCGCGCCGACGACGTGAAGGGCAGCAACGCGACCTCGCGGGCGTTCTTGACCGCCAGCGCGACGTCGCGCTGGTGCTGAACGCAGTTGCCGGTCACCCGACGGGCGCGGATCTTGCCCCGCTCACTGATGTAGGTGCGCAGCAGCGAGGTGTCCTTGTAGTCGATCACCTGCTTCTTGTTCGAGCAGAATGCGCACTTGCGGGTCTTGATCGGCTTCTCGGGTGCCGGACGCCGCTTGTTGGATTTGGCCATCTACCTATCTCTTTCGTGCTGTGGTTCGTTGGTCTAGAAGGGCGGCTCGTCGTCGGCGCCACCGAAGGAGCCGGACACCGGAGCACTGCCCCACGGGTCTTCCGCGGGCGGGCCGGACGGACCGGCCGCAGCGGCCATGCCGCCGCCCGCGCCGAAGCCGCCCCCGCCGCCGCCGCGGCTGACCTTGTTGATCTTGGCGGTGGCGTACTTCAACGAGGGGCCGACTTCATCGACCTCGACCTCGTAGACAGTGCGCTTCTCGCCCTCGCGGGTCTCGAAGGACCGCTGCCGCAACCGCCCGGTGACGATCACCCGCGAACCGCGGGTGAGGCTCTCGGCCACGTTCTCCGCGGCCTCGCGCCAGATGTTGCACCGCAGGAACAGCGCGTCGCCGTCCTTCCACTCACCGCTCTGCCGGTCAAAGACCCGCGGTGTGGACGCCACCGTGAAGTTGGCGACGGCCGCCCCCGAGGGGGTGAACCGCAGATCCGGGTCCGCGGTCAGGTTTCCGACGACGGTGATCGTGGTGTCACCTACAGCCACGGGGCCCTCCTAGGATCGGTGTCAGCGCTGGATGCTGCTGCATTCGCAGCATGAGCCTACGCAACGGCTGCGACAGCCGCCTACGACTTGTCGGTGCGCATCACCTTGGTACGAAGCACCGACTCGTTCAGGCTGAGCTGACGGTCGAGCTCGGACACGGTGGCCGGTTCGGCCTTGACGTCGATGACCGCGTAGATGCCCTCGGCATGCTTGGCGATCTCGTAGGCCAGGCGGCGCTTGCCCCAGATGTCGACCTTGTCGACCGTTCCGCCGTCCTTGCGGATCACGTTCAAGAACGTTTCCAGGGACGGGGCGACGGTGCGCTCGTCGAGAGTGGGGTCAAGGATGACCATGATTTCGTATGGACGCATGGGAACCTCATCACCTCCTATGGTCGTAGTGCGGCCGTGGATGTGACCACGGCAGGAGGGTCGCCTGCGTCGGCAACCCGGCTAGGTTACCGGACCACCCGTGCTGCGGCGAAATCTCGGTTCCGAGTCCGCCTGCGAGCGGTTACCCGGCACGTGTCGCACTGTGACGGTAGCCTCACCGCCATGTCTGATGTGCCCCTATTAACTTTGTTGCGCGAACGCGCTTTCCTCTCCCCCGATGACCCAGCGTTCACCTACACCGATTACGAGCAGGACTGGGAAGGCGTCGCGAAGACGCTGTCCTGGTCACAGATATATCGGCGTGCCCTCAACGTGGCCCGTGAACTCAAGCAGCACGGCTCGGCCGGCGACCGCGCCGTCATCCTCGCCCCGCAGGGCCTGGGCTACGTCGCGGCCTTCCTCGGCGCCATCCAGGCGGGATTCATCGCGGTGCCCCTGCCGGTTCCGCATCCCGGCGCACATGATGAGCGGGTCAGCGCCGTGCTCACCGACACCGCGCCGTCCGTCGTCCTGACCACGTCGGGGGCCGCAGGTCTGGTCGCCGAGTATGTGCGCGAATCCGGGGCTGAAGCCACGGCAACCGTTGTCGCTGTCGATGCGTTGGATCTGGACGCCGGCGTGGCCATGGGTGATCAACCTGTGGACTCCGGCGGTGTGGCGTATCTGCAGTACACCTCGGGCTCGACCCGGCTTCCCGCGGGCGTGATGGTTTCGCACCGCAACCTGCAGGTGAACTTCCGGCAGTTCATGGCGGGCTATTTCCCGGAGTTCAACGGGGTGGCACCGCCCGACACCACGATCGTGTCGTGGCTGCCCTTCTATCACGATCTGGGCTTGATCCTGGGCATCATCGCACCGGTCCTCGGTGGCTACCGTTGCGAGCTGACCAGCCCCGTGGCGTTCCTGCAGCGCCCAGCGCGCTGGATCCAAGCCATGGCCAGCCACCCCCGGGCGTTTTCAGCGGCGCCGAACTTCGCCTTCGAACTGGCGGTGCGAAAGACCACCGATGAGGACCTGGCCGGCCGCGACCTGGGCGACGTGCTGGGCATCGTCAGCGGCAGCGAACGCGTCCACCCCGCGACTTTGGAGCGCTTCCTCAACCGATTCGCCCCCTATAACTTCCGTGCCCGGGCCCTGCACCCCGCGTACGGGCTGGCCGAGGCCACGTTGTACGTCGCCACCCTCGACGTGGAGTGCCCGCCGCAGACGGTCTACTTCGAGTCAGAGAAGTTGACGCGCGGCAGTGCGCAGCGGTCGGACACAGACGAGGGCACACCGCTGCTCACCTACGGTGTCCCGAAGTCGCCGGCAGTGCGCATCGTGAACCCCGAAACGTGCACCGAATGCGCGGCGGGCACCGTCGGCGAAATCTGGACCGCCGGTGCCAATGTCGCCGCCGGCTACTGGAACAAGCCGGAACAGACCCAGGAGGTGTTCGCCGCGACGCTGGTCCGGGCGTCCGAGGGCACCCCGAGCGGCCCGTGGCTGAGGACCGGCGACCTCGGATTCATCTCCGAGGGTGAGCTGTTCATCGTCGGCCGCATGAAAGATCTGCTGATCATCCGCGGGCGCAACCACTACCCCGAGGACATCGAAGCCACCCTTCAAGAGATCAGCGGCAGTCGTGTCGCAGCCATTGCGGTTCCGGTCAACGAGGAGGAGACCCTGGTCACCATCATCGAAGTCCGGGATCGAGGCGAATCCGCCGAGGACACCGCACAGCGGCTTGCCGTCCTGAAAGACGATGTGCAGGCGGCGATCTCCCAGGTCCACGGGGTGACTGTCGCTGATGTCGTGCTGGTGGGACCGGGATCGATTCCCATCACCACCAGCGGCAAGGTTCGCCGGGCCGCCTGCGTCGAGCAGTACCAGAGCCAGCAGTTCACCCGGATTGACCGCTGAGCCGGCCGCGTCCCCGCGCGACGAAGCCGCCGCATGTGGATAGCCCTGCTGGTGATGGCGGCTGCCACCAGCGTTGAGCCGGTTCGTATCGGGTTGACGCTGCTGATGCTGAACCGGCCCAGGCCGGTACTGCAACTGATGGCGTTCCTGTGCGGCGGCTTCGTCATGGGGACAACCGGCGGCCTGATGGTGTTGTTCGTCCTACCGCCCTCGGTGACGGAGTCGTCTGGGCTGACCTTGCCGCGGGTTCAGATCGTCATCGGCGCGCTGGCGCTGCTGACCGCCGCGGTCCTCCTCGCCAGAGTGCTGGCCGCCCGACCACGCGCGGCGGGCGCCGTTCGTTCCTCTTCTGCCCCGGGCGGATTCGCCGCTCGGGCACAGCGATTGCTCAAAGGTCGGTCGCTGTGGGTGGCAGGAGCAGCCGGTTTGAGCATCGCCCTGCCTTCGGTGGACTATCTGGCCGCGTTGGCGATCATCGTCGCCTCCGGCGCCGCCACCAGCACGAAGATCGCCGCGCTGCTGACGTTCAATGTGTTGGCGTTTGCGCTCGTCGAGCTTCCGCTGCTGGCCTACCTGGTGGCGCCGGACGCCACCCGTGAGTTCATGGCCGCACTGCACAAGTGGGGCCGGCAACGTCGGCCGGGCCAGGTCGCCGCGCTGCTGGCCGCCGTGGGCGGTGTCTTATGTACTGCCGGTGTCCTGGGTCTGTGAGAAGGTGGAAGCCGGCTCTGACACAGGGCCGGCAGTGCTGAAGGGGTTAGCGATGAAAAGACTGGTCGCCGGAGCTCTCGCGGTATGGCTCGCCGGTTCGACCGGTGGGTTGGCCGCCAGTACCGCTACCGCGGCTCCGGCACATCCCACCGATACCCCCTGGGTTGCGCCAACGCCCGCACCGACGCCGCCGCCGGTG
The DNA here is from genome assembly GCF_000972925.1 of Mycobacterium sp. UM_Kg1. Lineage (NCBI taxonomy): Bacteria > Bacillati > Actinomycetota > Actinomycetes > Mycobacteriales > Mycobacteriaceae > Mycobacterium > Mycobacterium sp. UM_Kg1. The sequence goes on from NZ_JRMK01000009.1 coordinate 42,888, forward strand.
GGCGAGGCAGCCGCCGTGGACGTCGTCTACGCAGTCGGCGGTGCTCGACCGCCCGGCATACCGTGGTCGGACTACACCCGACGCGCCGGCGCCGGTTATTTCCCGAACAAGAAGCGGGAGATCATCGACTACCCGGCGGGTGCGATGTTCCGGTGGGTGCCCACCATGTTCGCGCCCGACGCCAAGCGCGACGACATGACCGTGGCCGCCGCCGTCGACGCGGCCGCCGACAACCTCGACGCCGTGATTCGTCGAGGGACCCAGCCGGCCAGTGTCGTCGGCTTGTCGCAGGGCACCATGGCGCTGGACAAAGAACAGGTCCGGCTCGCCAACGATCCCGCCGCGCCGCCGCCGCACATGTTGCAGTTCACGACAATCGGCTCACCCATGGGAAAGCACGCCTTCGGGGCGAGCTTTCTTTCCGGACTCTTCCCACCGGGTAGCCGACTGCCCGTTGACGACTACGTCATGCCCCCCGAGGTGGACAGCCAATACGACACCAATCGGATCGTCGCCGCCTATGACGGGATGGCCGACTTCCCCGACCGTCCCGACAATCTGTGGTCCGTCGCCAACGCCCTGCTCGGATCCGCGATCGTGCACACACCGTCCGCATTCACCACTCCCGCCGATGTGCCCCCGCAGAACATCCGCTCCACCATCAATTCCCGCGGCGCCACAACAACGACCTACCTGGTTCCCATCAATCCCCTGCCGTTGACCATGCCGCTGCGCTTCCTGGGTATGCCCGATGACCTGGTCGACCAGCTCGACAGCTTCCTCCAGCCACAGGTCGACGCCGGCTACTCCCGCAACGACAACCCCGCCACCAGGCCGGTTTCCGTCCACCCGGCCGGCATGAACGTGGTGGAGGTTCTGGGACCGGAGACCAGCGCCGCCGTCGAAGACACCGTCGGCAAGCTCCGCGACTTCTTCGGTTTCACCGGCTGACGCACCGCGTCAGCCGTCGGTGACCGCCCCGATCGCCCTGCCGTCGGCGGCTTCGCGCTTCGGATCGTCGGGCCGGGGCCGCAGCCACGGACGCGCGGGCCACCAATTGGCCCGTCCCAGCAGCGCGGCCGCGGCGGGCACGGTGATGCTGCGCACCACGAAGGTGTCGACCAGGATGCCGGCGCCGATCACGAAGCCGCCCTGCACCACAGCGCCCACACTGGCGAACAGCAGTCCGAACATGGCGGAGGCGAAAATGAGCCCCGCAGCGGTGATCACCGCACCGGTTGACCCGACCGTGCGGATGACGCTGGTGCGCACGCCCAGCGGCGATTCGTCGCGCAACCGGGACGCGAGCAACATGTTGTAGTCGGCACCCACCGCCACCAGCACCACGAACGCCAAACCTGGCACGCTCCAATGCAACTGCTGACCCAGCATGACCTGGAAGACCAGAACGCCGAGCCCGATCGCCGACAGGTAGGAGATGATCACCGAACCCACCAGGTAGATCGGGGCGACCACCGCTCGCAGCAGGACCGTCAGGATCAGCAGCACCACCAGGGTCGTCAGGACGACGATGAGCCGAATGTCCCGTTCGTAGTAGTCGCGGATGTCCCGCAGCGTGACCGGGTAACCGGAGATCGATATCGAGGCATCGGCAAGGACGGTGTTGGGCTGCGCCGCCTGGGCGGTGGCAAGGATGAGGTTGACCTGGTCCATGGCTTTGGTGCTGAACGGATCTTCATCGGTTTGAATGAAGTACCGCACCGAATGCCCGTCCGGCGAGACGAAGGTGTGTGCCAACTTCTTGAAATCGTCAGTGGCCAGAACCTCTCGTGGCACATTGAACCCCGCCATCGACGGCTGAGACGCGTCGTGGCCCATCGTCATGAGAAACGCCGACGCGGTGTCCAGTCCGAAACCCAGTTCCTTGGTCTGCTCGACCAGGAGTTGCACCCCGTCGGCCACCTGGCGCCCAGCGACGGCGAGCTCGTTGGTGCCGTTCTGCATCTCGATGATCTGCCGTTGCACCCTGCGCGGACTGTCGAATCCCAGCGCATGCAGGGACTGCGCCGCCGACTGCAGGGAGCGACTCAGCCCGTTGACCGCCGACGACACCGTCTGCGAGGGCTGCGCCGATTGCAGCTGCCGAAACAGTGACGAGATCTCATCGAGAGTGCCCGCGGCACGGGCGTTTTGCAGCTTGCGGAACTCGGCCCGTGCAGTACCGCAGACCGGGTTTGCATCGCACGTCGGGCTGGCATCGAGAGACTCGGTGACGGGATCGATCCAGTCGAAGCTGGACGCGAGTCCGGCGAAGGTCACCTGCAGAGCGTCGCCGAGCGCACGGATGCTGTTGACCAGCCTTGCGGCCTGGTCGATTTCACCGAAGGTCTTGTTTCCACCGAACTGGTTCTGCAGATATGCCAATGCGTCGACCAGACTTCGCACGCTGCCTATGGACTGACTGACCTGAGCGTGCAGATCTCCGAGGCCGTTCGCCAGCTTCCGGGCACCCGTGGACAGCCGGTCGAGGTCAGCGTCCCGGCCGGCGATCAGACCCGCCGCGTCGCCCAGTTGATCGCCGACTTCGCCGGCTTGGTAGGTCGCGCGGGCCTCCTCGAGTGACTCACCCCGGGGCCGGGTGACACCGCGGACCGCCGCGACACCGGGGATCTGGCTGATCCGATAGGCCATCTGCTCCATGTCGGCAAGCGCCCACGGAGTGCGTAAGTCATGGGGAGACTGCACCAGCAGGTATTCGGGGATCGTTTGGTTGACCGGGAAGTGCCGGTCCAAAGCGGCGTACCCCACCGAGCTCTCGACGGAATCCGGCAGCTGCTTGCGGTCGTCGTAGTTGAACCGAATCAGTCCTGCGCCACCGGCCAGGGCCAACAGCAGGGCCAGGCTCCCGGTCAGATACGCCTTGGGCCGCCGAACGATTCGCACCCCGGTCCGGCGCCAAAGTCGCGCGGCGCGTTCGCGGCGCGGCGCCACCCATCCGCGCGGCCCAGCCACCACCAGGATGGCCGGCAGCAGGGTGACGGCCGCCAGGAAGGCGACCGCAATCCCGATCGCCAGGACGGGGCCGGTGGTGGCGAACACCCCCAGTTTGGCGAAGCCCATTCCCAGTAGGGTCACGGCCACGGTCGCGGCCGAAGCGGCGATCACCTTGCCGATCGACGTGAGGGCCCGCCGCACCGCCTGCTGATTGTCTTCGGCCGTGCCCGTCCCCATCCGGACATAGTCGTGATAGCGGCTGACCAGAAAGACGACGTAATCGGTTCCCACGCCGGCGATCAACGCGCTGAGCAACACGATCGCCTGGTTTGACACGGCCATGCCGGTGGCCTGGGACACCGAAGCTACCACCGCCTGCGCGGCTACCAGCGACGCACCGATGGTGACCAGCGGCAGCACCATGGTGACCGGATTGCGGTAAATGACGGCCAGAATGATCAGCAGCAAGACCGCGATCGCCGACTCGATCGCCAGGCGATCCCGCGCCCCCGCATCGGTCAGGTCAGCGACGGTGGCCGCCGGGCCGGTGACATCCGCGGTCAGGGTCGATCCGGCAACGGTCTGCTTGACGATGTCGGCGACCCGCAGGTATGCCGCGTAGGACTCGGGAGTGCCCAAGTCGCCGGCCAGGCCGACCGGCAGGATCCATGCCTTACCGTCGCTGCTGGCGAGCACCTCCCGCAGCGCCGGAGTGGTGTGCAGATCCTGCAGCATCACCACGTGTTCGGTGTCGCGACGCAACCGGTCCACCAGCGTTCGGTAGACCTCTTCATCGGCGGGACTCAAACCCTGCTCGTCGCTGAGCAGCACGGTCAGCACATTCTCCGAGCCGTCCTCGTCGAAGGCGGCGGAGATCTTGGCCGCAGCCGAGACGGACGGGGCGTCGGCGGGCAGCACCGCGACAGGATGACGCTGCGCCATATCGGTCAGCGACGGCGCGAACAGCGGCAACAGCACGACCAACAACGCCCATAGGCCGATCACCGGCCACGGGCGCCGCACAACGAAGTCGCCTAGCCGGCTGAAGATACGTTCACCTCCAGCTGCTGCGCGTGCATGTCGCAGCGCATGGGGCGGGGCTCATGCGACCTTCTGCCCGCGGCCCTGCTCGGCAACTCGCTCGAACACGGACTTCAACAACGCCAGGTAGCGCCCCATCGATTCGTGGGCCTCCGGGTTATCCGGGAATACCGCGGTGACCGCGGTTTCCTCCCCGACCCGGATCACGTAGATGGACATCTGATACGAGTACCGGCCGTCGCTGTAGACCCCGATGTTCAGGTCGTCCAGTCCCGCGGCGATCAGCGCCGACAACGGGGCGGCCCCGGCGTCGAGGAAGTTGATGACGGGAAAGTTCGGTGGCGGTTTGCCCAAGCCGGGTTCCAACTCGCGCACCCGCTGATAGGGCACGTCTGCCAGGGTTCTGCCCGAATCGAACGAACTCTGCGCGGCATTGGCGGCGTCGGCAAATGCGGACTCCCCGATGGGAACCGTGATCGGAATCAGGCCGGTGAACCAGCCCAGGGTGAGATCATCGTCCGGGGATCTGCGGGTATCTCGTGGTGTGAGTCCGTAGAAGGTGGCATCCCCGGTCAATTCCTGATGAGCCAGTCCGCAGCACGCCAGGACGCCACCGATGAAGCGGGCGCCCGCATCGGTGCAGACCGACTCGAAGTCGACGGTCTGCTTTTCATCGAGCATGGTGACGGTGACCATGGCCGCGTCGCACGGCTGCGCGGGGTCGCCGAGCGGCAGCGGGAAGCCCGGAAGGCTGTGGTCGTTGTGTTCGGCGAAGGCTCGCCACGCCTGGATCTCGGGCGACTCTTGGGTGAGCGCAGAGGTGAACTGGTGCTGACGGAGGCAGAACTCGCTGTAATTTCCCGCAGGGGGCAGCTCCAGCGGCGCACCGCCGACCACCAGGGCGTTGTACATGAAGTACAGCTCCATCAACGTCACCCCGGCGACCGCCGCGTCCACATGCACGTGATCGATGCTGGCGAAGAACGTGAAGTGGCTCTTGCCCTGAATGATCCCGAACCGGAAGCAGTCCCACTGCAACGGATCGGGCGTCTGTGTCAACAGTTCGCGTACCTGCGGCAACGCCAGGTCACCGTGATCGACTGGGACCAACTCGATATCGGACGGGTCCTCCATGACGTGACGAATGAGGCGTCCGTCGTCGGCATGCTCGAACCAGCTGCGGTAGGTCTCGTGCCGCCGTACATGCGCATTGACGATGTAGTCGATGGCCCGTCGATCGCAGCGGCCTGCCATGTCGCAACTGAGCACCAGCAGCCGCGAGTAGTCGAGCCCGACGGCAGTCTGCTCGATGTAGCCGCGAATGTGTTGTTCCTGCATGTAACTGGCCGGCACGGCGTTGACCGGCGCCCGTTGTGCTGCGGCCAGCGCAGCAGCCGACGGCTGCCACACCACGGTGGGCCCGGCTTCGGGCTCCCAGTCCGCCAACGTCCCCAACGCCAATGGCCCTACCCGCAACGTTCGCTCCTCTTCTCGGGTTACAACACGCCGGCTGGCAGCTCGGGACAGCGGCCGGCCGACTCAAAGTACCTACCGCCGGCAGAGTTCGCATGCTCTACACGAGCGGCCAGCTGGTCGCACACATACTGCGACAGGCCGCGCACCGTGGTGAGCTGGGCAGGACCGACCCGGACCCCGGTCTCCGTTTCGATCCGGGTACGAAACTCCAAGCTGGCCAACGAATCCAGGCCATATTCGGGCAGCGAGCGGTCCGCGTCAACGGTACGGCGCAGCAGCAGACTGATCTGATCGGAGACCAAGCGCAGTATCGCACTGGACCACTCCTCGCGTGGGAGCTCCTGCAGTTCGGCGAGGAACCTCTGCGCGTCGGGACTGCTTCGGCGCGCCGGCCGGAACGCTTCGGCAAACGGGCTGCGATGCGCCAATGCCGCCAACCCCGGTGCACGGGTGATTGGCGCGTAGCCGACATAGGGCCGGGCATGGCTCAGCACTGCGTGGAAGGCGCGGGCGGCTTCGGCGGACGTGATCGCAGCGTGCACACCGTCGGCGGAGGCGCCGGTTTCGGCCCACGGCCCCCAGCCGATCACGGTGGCCGGCAAGCCCTGGGATTGGAGCCAGCGCCCGAACGCATCCAACCAACTGTCGGCTCCTGCGGCGGCGCCCTGACCCGGCGACCCGACCAGCGCCGCGGTCGAGGAGAACACGCAGAACCAGTCCAGTTGTTGCGGGGCTGCTTGCAACGCCTGGTACAGGTTCCACGCGCCGTGGACCTTCGGCACCCAGTGGCGGTCAGCGAGATGGTCGGGGATCTCGGTCAACGGTGCGTCGCCCACCGCGGCAACCGCATGCAGTACGCCGCGCACCGGCAGGCCAGACGCCGTCGCCGCCGCCACCAGCCGGTCCGCCGTCTGCGGCTCCGCGATATCACCGCACTCCACCTGGATATCGGCACCCTGCGCACGCAATCGCTCGATAGCGCGTTGCGCCTGGCTGTCCGGTTCCGCATCACCGTTGAGCACGATGCGGCCACAACCCGCTGCGGCCATCTCACAAGCAAAACCCAACCCGGCTCCGCCGGTGCCACCCGTGACGATGTAGGAGCCATCGGCCCGGTAAAGCGGGACTTGCGCCGGTGGCACCACCGCCACGGTGCTGTCGGACTGCGGCACGTCCAGCAAAACCGTTGCCGCGCAGTCATCGCCGTCAGCCAGGCGCAGGGCCGAGGCCGCATCCAGCAAGGGGTGGTGTGTGGTCTGCGGCTGCGGCAGCCTGCCGGCCGCCGCATTTCGGTAGACGGTGCACAGCAATCGCTGGACCGTTTCTGGATGGCTGTGTGCCAGCAGAGCCAAGTCGACGACGTGCAGCGACAGGTTGCGGCGGAAGGGGGAAAGCCCCAGCCGGCTGTCACCGTAGACGTCCTGCTTGCCCAGCTCGATGAACCGGCCGCCGAAACTCAGCAGTTCGATTCCGATGCGTTGCGCGACCCCAGACAGCGAGTTGAGGACCACGTCGACACCGTAGCCACCTGTGTCGTGGCGTATCCGATCGGCGAACTCGAGATTGCTGGAGTCATAAACGTATTCGATGCCCATGTCGCGCAACAGTTGTCGCTGCTGCGGGCTGTCTGCGGTGGCGAAGACCTGGCACCCTGCCGCTCGTGCGATTGCGATGGCGGCCCGGCCGACGCCGCCGGTTGCGCGGTGGATCAGCACCTTGTCGTCTGGTGTGATGCGCG